>JBOFTL010000024.1:0-13696 GCA_051652045.1 Microcoleus sp.
CATTTTTTATTGCCAGCGAAATGAATGAATTGGCTGGAATAGAAATACCATCGCAGCAGAAAAATTCGATCGCGAGCGCAGCTAAGCAATCGCAAGAAATAGCAGCAGCATCCACAAATAATGTCATTGCGAGCACAGCGAAGCAATCGCCAGGAATAGCAGCAGCATCCACAAATAATGTCATTGCGAGCGCAGCGAAGCAATCGCCAGGAATCGGTAAAACACCAGCAAATCAAAATAGCACGATCGAACCGCAGGAAACAGAAACAAATCAAAATAGTGCGATCGAACCGCAGCAATTGCACGAAATCGAAACATCCTCAATTCAATTAAATACAGTTTTAATTTCCGACGAATTAGCCGAACAATTACAGCAAGCAGAAAAATTAATGGAATCAGGCGAAAGAGAACGAGCGATCGCCCTTTACGAAACCATTATAGCTGCTAACTCCAACTGCTTTACAGCTCGAATTAATTTAGGTTATCTCAAACAAGAACAAGGCGAATTAGATGCGGCAATTCCCCACTACAAAGAAGCACTGGCGATCGACCCCACCATCCCTCAAACAGCTTACAATTTAGCCAAAGCCTTTGAAGAAAAAGGTGAAGTAGCAGAAGCGATCGTCCATTACGAACAAGCTTTGGCCGCCGAACCGAATTTCGTGCCGGCATTGATCAATTTGGCTGTAGCATTGCAAGAACAAGGCGAATTAGCAGCAGCTTTAACTCACTACCAACGGGCGATCGAAGTTCAGCCGAACAGTTCCGAAGCTTACAATAATATGGCAACTGTGCTGCAAGAACAAGGCAATTTAGAAGCAGCAAATATTTACTATCAAAAAGCCCTGGAATTAGTACCGGATTTTGTCGAAGCTGTCAATAATTTAGGCAGAACTTTTGTTGAGAAAGGGGAACTAAAAGAGGCGATCGCCTGTTACCGGCGGGCAATAAGTTTAAATTACGAACACGCCAGCGCTCACCTCAATTTATCCTTAGCTTTGCTGCTGTCAGGAGACTTTACTAACGGCTTCGCCGAATACGAATGGCGCTGGAAAATTAAGGAATTTCAAACAGGTCATTCTTGCTTCTTAGCAGTACCCGAAAAAGCTATTTCAGCGCGAGATTACCGGCCGCTGTGGGACGGATCTGATTTGCAAGGTAAAACTATTTTACTGCACGCCGAACAAGGTTTGGGCGATACGATTCAGTTTGTCCGTTACGCCTCGATCGTCCGCAGCAAAGGAGGCAGAGTAATTGTCGGTTGTTACCCGCAATTGCAACGCTTATTTGCCACAGTTGCGGGCATCGATATATTAGCAGTAAAAGGCGAACCGCTGCCCGAATTTGACCTGCAAGCACCGCTGTTAAGTTTGCCTTACATTCTCGGCACGACTCTCGAAACAATTCCGGCACCAACTGCTTATTTAACCGTGCCGCCGGAAATCGAATTTGCCCTATTGCCCGATCGCAATTTGAAAGTGGGAATTGTCTGGGCGGGGAATCCCAAACACCGCAAAAACAAGCAGCGCTCTTGCAGTTTGAGACATTTTCTGCCACTTTTGGAGCTTTCTGGCGTAAGTTTTTACAGCTTGCAGAAAGAGCTGCCAGAGGGCGATCGCGAGCTGTTAAATCGCACTTCAATTATCGATTTGAGCCCGGATTTAAGCGATTTTGCCGATACTGCTGCCGCAATTTCTCAACTGGATTTAGTGATTAGCGTCGATACTTCCGTCGCCCATTTGGCGGGGGCTTTGGGCAAACCGGTGTGGGTGTTGCTAGCGTTTTCGCCAGATTGGCGGTGGCTGTGGGAACGGGAAGACAGCCCCTGGTATCCGACGGCACGGCTTTTCCGGCAGCGGGAAAGAGGCGACTGGGAAGGCGTTTTCGCGCGGGTAGCCGAGGCTGTGGCGGCGGAATTGTCGCGGGAATTGACATCTTTAAAGCTTCCCACAGAGGCTGCGCACCCGTTATGGAAGAAAGAAACTCTTTCTCCCCATCCCCCCCTCTCCCCATCCCCCCATCCCCCCCTCTCCCCATCCCCCCTTCGAGTTTCTGAAGAGGCGGAGGAAGCTTTGAGGGCGGGGCGGGATTTGCAGGATCGCAATCAGTTACAGGGCGCGATCGAATGTTACGCTAGGGCGATCGCGATCGCGCCGAATTATGCTGCCGCCCACAGCAATTTAGGCGTCGTCAAACAGCGTTTGGGGCTGCTTTCAGAGGCGATCGCGCACTACCGACAAGCTTTGGCGATCGAACCGGATTTGGCGGAAACTGCGAGCAATTTGGGCAGTGCCCTGGCGGAAACAGGCGATTCGGCAGGTGCGATCGCGGCTTACCAGCGGGCTTTGGAGTTGAACCCGAATTGCGCGGAAGCATTGGTAAATTTGGGCGTTTCCCAGGAAGCGTCGGGGCTGTTTGCGGAGGCTATAAGTTCCTACCAGCAAGCGATTCAAATTAATCCCGATTGTGCGGTAGCATATTTAAATTTGGCAATTGCTGTCGAAGAGCACTCGGATCGAGAAGCAGCGATCGCGCATTACGAGCGAGCGATCGCGCATTACCAGCGGGCGATCGCGATTCAGCCGGATTATCTGGATGGCCTGCACAACTTAGCTTACGCCTCCTTACGTTTGGGGAAATTTACTGATGCGATCGGCTATTACCAGCGAGTGACTGCATTGCAACCGGATTTTGCCGCAACTGCGATCGGGTTTGCGAATTCGCTGCAGCAGCAAGATAAGTTAGCTGAGGCTGTAACCCTGTGCCAGCTTGGATTGCAGTATTTGCCAGACAATGCCGAGGCGCGCTGCATTTTGGGAATTGCACTGTACAAACAGGGAAAATTGTCAAGTGCGATCGCGGCTTTTCAGGAAGCTTTGAGGCTGCAACCCGAGTATCCAGAAGCTTTGAACAATCTCGGCAAAGCTTTGGAGGATGCGGGAGATGCAGCAGGTGCGATCGACTGTTACAATCGGGCGATCGAACTCAAACCCGGTTATCTCAACCCTTTGAGCAGTTTGGGCCGCGCTTTGCACGATCGCGGGCAGTTTGCTGATGCTGCCGCTTGCTACAGTCAAGCTGTGGAATTCAATTCCACGCACCCGGAAGCGCACCTTAATTTAGCTTTGGCTTTGCTGCTGACGGGGGATTTTCAACGCGGTTTTGTCGAGTACGAATGGCGGCAATTAATCAAAGATAAGCAGTTGCCGCAGCACAGTTTTCAACAGCCGCTTTGGGATGGTGCAGATTTAGCGGGAAAAACAATTTTGCTGTGCCCGGAACAAGGTTTGGGCGATGCAATTCAATTCGTCCGTTACGTCGATTTAGTAAGACAAAAAGGCGGGAAAATAATTCTGTGGTGTTTGCCGCATTTGCAGCGATTGTTTGCTGAAATTCCCGGCATCGAACAGTTAATAAATACTCCGGAGCAAGCGCCGGATTTTGACGTGCGCGCGCAGTTAATGAGTTTGCCGCGAATTTTGGGAACGACTTTAGATACAGTGCCGGCAAATGTTCCTTATTTGACTCCGCCGCCGGAGATTCAGTTTAATATTAACGATACGGGTAATTTAAAAGTAGGCATCGTATGGTCTGGCAATCGCAAGCATTCACTGAATCAAGTGCGATCGTTCCCGCTAAGTTTGTTGCAAAAATTGTTGGCAATTCCGGGAGCAGATTTCTACAGTTTGCAAAAGGATCTGACAGAGGAAGATACAACTTTGTTAGCGCAATTGCGAGTCGTCGATGCCAGTCCTTATTTGTACGATTTTGCCGATACGGCTGCTGTGGTAGCGGAATTAGATTTAGTAATTTCGGTAGATACTTCTGTCGCGCATTTAGCCGGGGCGATGGGCAAACCGGTGTGGGTTTTGCTCTCCTTTGTGCCGGATTGGCGGTGGCTTTTGGAACGAGAAGATAGCCCTTGGTATCCGACGGCGCGCTTGTTTCGCCAGGAAACACCGGGGGATTGGGAAAGTGTTTTCGATCGCGCTGCTGTAGCTTTGCAAGTTAAAATTAACCTGCACCAACAACAGCGTCTCGCAGCAGTAAGTCAGTTAAATTTACCGGAGTTTCAGCAACAGTTTAATTGGGGAAATCAACTGAAAGCTGAAGGTAAATTTGTCGAGTCGATCGCGCATTTTAAAAATGCTTTAACTCTACAGCCGAATTCCCTGGAAGTTGTCACAAATTTAGCGGTTACGCTGCATCAAATCGGTAATTTAGCAGAAGCTGCAACTTACTACCAGCGGGCGATCGACATCGATCCGCAGAGCGATCGAGCGCAAAACAATTTAGGTATTTTGCTGCAAGCGCGAGGGGAAATAACTGGGGCAATAACTTGCTTTCAAAGGGCGATCGAACTCAACCCGCGATATGTTAAAGCTATCAACAACCTCGGCGCGACGCTGATGCAGGCAAGCGAATTTAAAAACGCGATCGTTTATTTTCACCAAGCACTTTCGATCGATACTAATTACGTCCCAGCTTTGGTAAATTTGGGTGCAGTGCTGCAATCGCAAAATCAGATTGAAGAGGCAAAACGCCTTTACCAGCAAGCAATTGATGTCGAACCTGACAATCTGAAAGGACACTACCATTTAGGTAATTTATATTTAGAAACTGGCAAGCCGGAACGGGCAATTGCTTACTTAGAAACAGCGATCGATCTGCAACCTAATTATGTCGAAGCGCTGAACAATTTAGGCAGTGCTGTAGAGGCTGTGGGAGATGTGGAACGAGCGATTTTATGTTATAAAAGAGCGATCGAACTCGATCCAAATTGCCCTCAAGCTCATTTTAATTTAAGTTTGGCACTGCTGCTAACAGGCGACTTGCCGCGAGGTTTTGCTGAATATCAATGGCGGTGGGAAACGCAGCAAGCCCAAAAATTGCAGCGAGTGAATTTTCAACAACCGCTGTGGGACGGATCGGATTTAAACGGCAAAACTATTTTACTGCGATCGGAACAAGGTTTGGGCGATGCGATTCACTTTGTCAGATATGCCGCGATCGTCCGGGCCAAAGGTGGTAAAGTATTAGTTTCTTGCTATCAAGAACTCAAGCGCTTGTTCAAACAAATTCCTGATATCGATCGAGTGGCAGTAAAAGTAGAGGAATTGCCGGAGTTTCAAGTGCAAGCCCCGCTGATGAGTTTACCTCATATTTTGGGAACGAATTTAGATAATATTCCGGCAAATGTTCCTTATTTAACAGCACCCGCTAACTGGCAATTTTCCCTAGAAACAGACGGGAATTTCAAAATAGGAATTGTGTGGGCGGGAAGTGTCGAACATTTAAAAGATTTCCAGCGATCGTGTTATTTAGGCTATTTCATGAAGCTGTTAGATGTGGCGGGAGTAACTTTTTACAGTTTGCAAAAACAAGTATCGGCGGACGATCGCACTTTATTAAACCAACTTCCGGTAACAGATTTAAGCGACAATTTAGGAGATTTTGCCGACACGGCGGCGGTAATCTCGCAATTAGATTTAGTAATTTGTGTCGATACTGCTGTCGCGCATTTAGCCGGCGCATTAGGCAAACCCGTGTGGATTTTACTTTCTTTCATGCCCGATTGGCGGTGGATGCTGTCGGGCGAAACTAGCCCTTGGTATCCGACAGCAAGATTGTTTCGCCAGGAAACAATCGGGGATTGGGACAGTGTTTTCGATCGCGTAAAAACAGCGCTAGAAAACCTAATTGCCACTCATTTTACTACTTCCCAGGCAGAGTTAGATCGCGCTTATCTAGAAACTCCACCTCGAAGTTGCGTGTCGCCGGAAGAAGTAGAATTTAACATCGGAAATGCTTTGCAAATCCAGGGAAAATTCGAGTCAGCAGAGGCGCGCTACCGACGAGTAATTACTATGAATCCGCGCCACGAATTAGCGCACAGTTATTTAGGATTTATCAAACAGAAAAAAGGTGAATTAATGGTCGCGATCGCTCATTACCAACAGGCGATCGAAATCAATCCCAATTCGCGAGAAGCTAACTTATATTTAGGTTGCGCCCTGGAAGATTTAGGACAAACAGCAGAGGCGATATCCTATTACGATCGAGCAATACAATTGGGCGATGACTCGCCAAACACTCACTTAAGATTGGCATTAGCTTTGCTGTTAACTGGCAATTTCCAACGCGGTTTTGGCGAGTACGAATGGCGCTGGAAAACTCAAGAATTAGAACCGCGCTACTTCGATCGCCCCCTGTGGGATGGTGCCGATTTGCACGGTAAAGCTATTTTACTGCACCCGGAACAAGGTTTCGGCGATGCCATTCATTTCGTCCGCTACGCGCCTTTAGTTAAAGCCAAAGGCGGCCGAGTTATTGTGGCTTGTCATTTCCTGTTAAAGCGTTTATTTGCAGAAATTTCTGGAGTCGATTTAGTAGTTACCAATCCCGGAGAATTGCCAGATTTTCAAGTACAAGCACCGCTGCTGAGTTTGCCGGGAATTTTAGGAACGACTTTAGTAAATGTTCCCGCAAATATTCCTTATGTAACTCCACCTGCGGATGCTAAATTTGTCCTGCCAGCTACCGATAAATTCAAAGTAGGGATTGTTTGGACGGGCGGCCCTCTGAATCGAAAGAATCGCGAGCGATCGGGTAAATTGAGCGATTTTCTGTCGCTTTTAGCTGTGTCGGGAGCGAGTTTCTACAGCTTGCAAAAAGATGTAACAGCGACCGATCGAAATTTATTAAACCAACACCAAATCCCAGATTTAAGCGAGCATTTAAACGATTTTGCCGATACGGCTGCGGTAATTTCGCAACTGGATTTAGTAATTTGTGTAGACACTTCGATCGCGCATTTAGCAGGCGCTTTAGGCAAACCCGTGTGGATTTTGCTATCCTTTGTACCGGATTGGCGGTGGATGTTGCAACGCAAAGATAGCCCTTGGTATCCCACGGCGCGACTGTTTAGACAGCAAACAACAGGCGATTGGGAAGGCGCATTCGATCGGGTAAAATTAGCGTTACAAAATCTAATTTCTAATTCTCAAAAAACAGGTACTGCAGCACATCCCAGCGCGACAAAACATCCGGGGGCGGGCACGGGGACACCGCCCCTACAAACCCTGGCTGGGACGACGGCAAATCCGGGGGCGGGCACGGGGACACCGCCCCTACAAACCCTGACTGGGGTGACAGCAAATCCGGGGGCGGGCACGGAGGCACCGCCTCTACAAAATGCGGTGTCGGGTAACGCAAATTCAGAGACTGCGCAGCAAAACTCTGCCCTACAAATCCCCAAAAAAGTAACAGGAATTGGCATCAGTTGGCCCGTCAGCATTACCAGCGGTTGGGGAATTTACGGCATGAATTTAACCCTGCAATTGCTCAAAAATCCTGCTTGGGAAGTAGCACTTTTAGCACAGCCATCCATTACCTCAGAATTTATCAATCCGCTGCACAAATCTCTGTTGTTACCAGTAATTGAAAAGCAAAAAAGTTTCCAAGAATTAGTAACCGCAAATTACGACAAACAAATCGCTTGCAATTTTCCGGTACTTTACGCCTTGGGAAACAATCTAGCATCATCGGGAGTGGAGAATCAAATTACTAGCGGCACTCCAGTAGGAGTCATCTTTTTTGAAGACACCCGGATTGCAGCAGAAGCGATCGAAAAAGCCCAAAAATACAGCGCGATCGTCGCCGGATCTAACTGGAATGCCGATGTTTTAAAAAGCTGCGGTTTGACAAACGTTTGGATGGTAAATCAAGGTATAGATCCGGCAATTTTTCATCCCGCACCGAAAACAAATTTAATGGGCGATCGATTCGTCATCTTTTCCGGTGGCAAACTCGAATATCGCAAAGGTCAAGATATAGTAGTTGCTGCATTCAAGAGATTTCGCGCTACACATCCCGATGCGTTATTAATAACAGCTTGGCATAATTTCTGGCCTCAATATATGCTGGGAATCGAACAAACCGGAAATGCGATCGGACTTCCTAATATCAACCGCGACGGCACTTTAGGAATTACGCAATGGTTGCTAGCTAACGGTTTGCCTGCTGACTCTTTTATCGACATCGGTTTAATTCCCAATCACCTCGCGGGACAAATAGTACGAGAAGCCGATTGCGCTGTTTTTACAAACCGCTGCGAAGGAGGTACTAATTTAGTTGCGATGGAAAGTATGGCCTGCGGAATTCCGACTATTTTATCAGCAAATACGGGACATTTAGATTTAATTTACAGCAATATTTGCTATCCTTTATTCCATCAAGGGCAGGTGAAACCAACCGCTCATTTTCCGGGAGTTGAAGGCTGGGGAGAGTCGGATGTAGATGAGGTAGTTGCGACGTTGGAGCAAATTTATACTCATCGGGAAGAGGCAAAACATCGGGGTTTAGCAGCGGCCAATTTTATGTTAGATTGGACTTGGGAAAAACAAGTGCAGCGGTTTCTTGATGTTGTCTCAAACTTGCTTTAAAAAGGTTCGCAGTAAGTTTCGTAGTAAGGACTTCAGTCCTTATTTCTGAGGACTAAAGTCCTCACTACAAACCTCAGAACTTTGGAGAAATGCCTTGGGTCGTGCCCTAACACCTCAAAGCTTGGTAATGCCTGTAGTGGCACATTGTCTTTGCCAAAAACCCGGTCCGGTTTCTAACCTCGGTGCAAGATTTCAGCCCTCTTTTGTCACTTTCGTTAAATAATTGGAGTTGAAACTGAGTTGTTTTTTGCTCCGTTCAGTTGTTTACTTGATTGAGGCGATAACCCATACTGTGAACTGTTTCAATTAAATCTTCAGATGCCCCAGCAGCCTTAAGTTTTTGACGCAATCCCCGGATGTGAACTTTTACCGTATGTTCCTCTGGGGGAGATTCTAAAGACCAAACGTGTTCGATCATGACGCTGCGACTGAGAACGCGACGACCGTTTCGCAACAACAATTCTAAGAGGGCGTATTCTTTAGGAGTTAAATGAATGGGTATTTCTCCATAGCCAACTTCATAGGTACTCGGATCGAGGTAAAGATCTCCCCATTTGAGGACTGGGGATGCGTTGGTGGGAGTGCACCGACGCAGCAAGGCACGAATTCGGGCAAATAGTTTTTGCAAATCGACGGGTTTGACCACATAGTCATCGGCTCCCACATCCAGACCGGTGACTTCATCGTTGAGGGTGTCGCAGGCCGTGAGCATCAGGATTGGCAGGTTGTAGCCGTGCGATCGCAAGCGATGACAGAGATCGATACCGCTTAACTCTGGTAACATCACATCCAGCACCATCAGATCGTAATCAAGTGCTTTTGCTTGATACCAACCGGATGCTCCATCGGTTGCAATATCAACAACATAGCGATGGTCAGTCAAGGCTTCTGCCAACGTTTCTGCAAGACGCACATCATCTTCGACTAAGAGAATTCTCATATATTTAGATCTGGAGAAAAGATTGTTTTTAAGGATGAGTTAACTGATACTTTTAATCCCGACAACCTTCGACATCTAGGACATCTTCCGACAGCCTGAATACAACATCATTCGATAGAGTGCGGTAGTTAACTTCGCTGCTTCAACATAGGGATATTGACTGCTACATTAAGATTGACTTGACACTTTCCCGAATGTTTTTTTATAAAGCGGACAAAACTAAAGATCTCGAACACTTAATAACTGGCAAAAGTATAACTGGAAAAAAGTATAACTGGAAAAAGTCTTACTTTTTGCTGCGTAGGGAGTCTGTTCCTTCTACCACGAAGCTTGCGATCGCCCGTGACCGGAGCCGACATTAAATAGCGCTGGAACTGCTTATACAAATATAACAAAACATCAAGATTTATTACTAAAACTCATTCTTTCCGTTTTCTTTACCATTTTATGACCCATTTCCTTACTTTCAATATGAGATTCTCTATCTGGGAAGGGCGCTGAGATAATTTAGGTCCTCCCGTTGGTTGTTTTATTTGTCTGGAGATACCTTTAATGCCTTTTGGACCAGCTTCACGCTTAGGGGTCAGCCTATTTGATGAAACTCCTCCTGTTGAGTGGGTGCCCGGTCGCTCCCAGGAAGAAGCCGAAATCATGATTCGAGCAGTTTATCGTCAGGTATTGGGTAATGCCTACGTCATGGAGAGTGAGCGCCTCGATGTGCCCGAGTCTCAATTTAAACGAGGTGAGTTGAGCGTCCGCAACTTCGTTCGAGCAGTTGCTAAATCAGATTTGTACCGTTCTCGCTTTTTCACCAGTTGTGCCCGCTATCGGGCGATCGAACTTAACTTCCGGCATTTGTTGGGCCGCCCTCCCTACAATCTCGAAGAGATGCGGATGCACAGCACCATTTTGGATACCAAGGGTTTTGAAGCAGACATCGATTCCTATATCGACAGCGATGAGTATCAAACAACCTTTGGTGAAAACTTCGTTCCTTACATCCGGGGCTATAAAACGGAAGCTTGCACGAGCATGGTGCAGTTTACTCATACCTTTCAATTGGTGCGAGGTGCTTCCAGCAGCAGCCTGAAGGGCGATTTGGCAGGCAAGTCTCCCAAGCTCAACTCTTTGGTGATTCAAGGTATACCGACGGCGGTGGTGTCTCCAGCAAGTGCGGGCGCAACCTTCCGCAATCCTGCAGGAAGTGCTCGGACTCGCTTTGGTGCGGGAGCCGACGATCGAGGTAAGGTTTACCGGATCGAAGTCACGGGTTATCGTGCCAATACAGTCAGCAAAGTATCCCGCTTCCGCCGCAGCAATCAAGTTTATTTAGTACCCTTCGATGAGCTATCAACAGCTTATCAAAGAATCCATCGCGAGGGCGGTACGATCGCCAGTATCACGCCAGTTTAAGCAAACAAGGAAATCGCCAAAAAACCTCGCAATTTCGTACAAAACTAGCGGTTCTACTGCTGGAAAACCTGAAGTTTGCAGTTAAAAATCGCCTGACTTCAGATCGGAAAAAATGTCGAATTTTATTAACAAATTGGAGGATTTCAATGGGTAGTATCGTGATTAATTCCACTCCGTTAGAACTGTGGCCTACCAGTTCTTCAGAAGACGTGCAAGTAGCGATTCGAGCAGTTTACAAACAGGTATTGGGCAATCCTCACGTGATGGATAGCGAACGTCTGGTGACGGCAGAATCTCAGTTGTGCGATCGCAGCCTCTCAGTCCGCGAATTTGTCCGCACTGTTGGCAAATCTGAATTTTATCGCTCCCGTTACTTTGAGTCTTGCGCTCCCTATCGATTCGTCGAGTTAAATTTCATGCACTTTTTAGGCCGTCCGCCCGAGTCGCAAGCAGAGATTTCGGAACACATCGTCCGCTGTATTAAAGAAGGATACGATGCCGAAATCGATTCCTACCTTGACAGCGAAGAATACCAAAGTGCTTTTGGAGAAAACATCGTTCCCTACAGAAGGAGTAACACTCAAGCAGGACAAAGCCAAGTTACATTTAACCGGATGTACGCTCTCGATCGCGGCCCATCTCAAATTAGCAGTGCGGTCACATCTTCCCAATTAGTTTATGCAGTTGCTACAAATAGCAGCAACAAGATTGCAGCTCCCAGTACCAATTTGGGCGGCTCCGGCGAAGCTAATAAAAAGATGTTCAAAATTTTGGTGCAGGGTTCCAAATTTGATAGTCCGCGTCGGTTTAGCACCACCACCTATCTGGTTGCAGGCGACAACATGACTTCTCAAATTCAACGGATCAATCGCACCTCTGGCAAGATTGTCAGTATTACTGAGGTTGTATAAATCGCAGCTTTGCTACGATTCTATCCTCTCTCATTTATTTAGCCGATCGTTGAGTCGGGGGTTGGGGAAAGTTGATTTCTTAGCAAGCGCGATCGGCTATCAGCTATTAGCTTTTAGCTATCTGCTATTAGATCGATAAAAACACGAGGCTTAAGCCTGACTCCCGCGCGATCGGGAAAGACCGCTGCCCCTTTAACAGATACGCAATTTTGAAAACACGATCGTGAGTTACTTATGACTTCGCTGTCGATCGCCCGTGAGTCTTCTTTTCTTTCTGCTGGAATGCTGCCACCGATCGCTGAAAAAAAGTTGCAATCTTGGATTCGCAGTCGTCATGCGATTTGTTCGGGTAATTTCTTTGTTTTTGAAACAGTAGATTATTCTGCCGTAGAACGCTTTACTGAGTGCATTGCAGCACTGGGAGGCAGTGTGATTTCAGTAGAATCAGTTGGCAAAATTTGGATGGGCAATCACCGACAGGTGATTCTGTATCGGGCTAAAGCCAGTTTGCACACTCCCCATCACAGCCTCAAACAATATTGGATTAAATACGGCAGCTTTCGGACGAGATTCGAGTCACAAGTTTGATTAACAAAAGCTTCTTTTGGAGAACTATCATGTCAATTCCTCTCTTAGAATACGCTCCTGTATCCCAAAACCATCGCGTTGATAACTTCGAGATTCCCGGTGAAGAATACCCCCGAATTTACACCACAGATCGACCCCTTTCTGCGTCTGAGTTAGATGTGTCGATCGCGGCAGCTTACCGCCAAATATTTAACGAACAGCAGATGCTCGAACGCCACCGCCAAAAGAGTTTAGAGTCTCAGTTGCGATCGGGTAAAATCACGGTCAAAGAATTCATTCGCGGGTTAGTTTTGTCCGATTCCTTCCGGCGGCTGGTCTATGAGAGCAATAATAACTATCGCTTAGTTGAAATCTGCATTCAGCGGATTTTGGGACGCAATGTCTACAGCGATCGCGAGAAAATAGCCTGGTCGATTGTAATAGCAACCAAAGGACTGCAAGGATTTGTCAGTGCGTTACTCAACAGCGAAGAGTACGCGACCAACTTTGGCGATCGCACTGTTCCCTACCAACGCCGGCGCATCTTACCGCAACGATCTCGTGGAGAAGTTACCTTCGCTCATACGGCAAGATACGGCACCGATTATCGGGATAAACTTCCCAAACCGAATATGCGATCGGTCTGGATGTTTCAACAGAATGCTGATGGCTTATTTGCTAAAGATGAGCGGTTTAATTGGCAAGCCTTCGTACAGCGTGCTAACTGGCCGGTGGTTGCGGGGCTGTCGCTCTCTTTGTTCGTAATTTTGTTTGGAATGTTGGCAGTGGCAATATCCAATCAGTAGATAGTCAATAGGTAAGTAGGATTTACGCAAGAATCAGGTAATTTCTGTTATTTTTTGCGTTCGCTTTCGATCGGCAATTCTTGATGAAAGTAATCGCAATCGTTGCTTGACAGTCAGTCTTGCGTAAGTCCTAATACCGTCAATTGTGAAGCATATCTATTCTGTATTTGGTGAAAAAAATGGTTAAAAAAGTGCGATCTACTTAACCACAATTGAAAGCATTGGCTCCGAAAACATTACCCCCTCGGCTGAGGACAATTATAGTGGCGATCGTGTAATACTAAATCCGCGTTTTCTACCACATTTATAATTAACCACAGAGGGCACAGAGAGTACAGAGAGAGTGAGAGAGTATCAAGGGGATTAAACCCGGATTTGGTATAAATCATGTAGGATATCGAGCAATTACCAATTACCAATTACCAATTACCAATTTGAGCTATTCTTATTTTGTAGCGATCGGGGCGGTTATATTTAGTTTGCTTCTGGTGGTGATTTACGGATGTTTGACCCAGGAAGTAACTCGCCGCCGCCGTGCCGAAAAATCTCTGCGACAGCAAACAGATCGCGAAAGATTGGTCGCTCAAATTGCTCAGCAAATCCGTCAATCCCTCG
>JBOFTL010000025.1:0-4395 GCA_051652045.1 Microcoleus sp.
TTCAAGTTAGTTTGAATGCTTCTAGTGACGGTCATACTCAGGATCGTACTGTGGGTCAGCTTAATTTCCGCACCCTCACAGAAAAAGGTTTGCGGGCAACTCAGCAAAAAATTCTCGAACATATTAAACTTGATTACGATACTTTCATCAACACTGCCTATTTGCGACAGGGGCGGGCTGATGAATTTATGCTAAAAAAGCCGATCGAACGTAAGGAAATTTTAGCCAACCTCCTCAAGCTCGATCGCTACGATACCCTATCCGAACAAGCTAAAGATACGGCGAAACAATTTAAAGCTAAGGTAGACTTGCTCAAGCAGAATTTGCAAACGATTCAAGAACAATTGCAACAAAAAAGTGCGATCGCTACCGAACAAGCAGACTTGCAGCAAGCCACAGAAACCCTCCAACAGCAGCAGCAAGTTGATACAGAACAATTGCAGCAATTGCAACTGCTGCACCACAACCGCCAAACTTGGCAAAAATTGATCGCAGGCCACCAACAACAGCACGATCGCATTTTTCAAGAATGCCGCCGCTTACAGCAAGAACTTGTTGCTGCCAAACAGCAGCAAAACGAGCTGCAAGCAATGCTCAACCAAGAAAATGAAATCGCAACGGGTTTTGCTTATTTTCAAGGCTTGCAGGCCACAGAAGAGACTCTATCTGGCAAATTTAAAGCTCACCAACAAGCTCAAAATGAGCGCCAAAAACTGCAAGAACAGCAGCGTCAAGAACTGAGTTTTTTGGGGAATAAAATTCAGCAATTGCAAGCTCAATTAGATGCTTTGTCGCAGCAAGAAAAAGATGTTTTAGATGTTCTCAAACAACAACCGGATGTTGAAAGAGGACTCGCACAATTGCAAGCAGCCCGATCGCGCCTCAACGATCTCGATAAATTGCAACTGCAAGTTGCGCCTTTATTGCAACAACAACAACAGCGGCAAACAGAGGTCGATCGCCAGCACGCCCGCATGAGCGCCCGGTTGGAAGAAATGACGGCTGCGGCCCGACAATTGCAAGTCCAGCAGCAGCGAAAACAGCCGCAATTGCAGCAGGAAATTTCGACAATTGCCAGTCAAATCGTGCAGTTAGAAAATAAGCGAGTTTACCAACTGCGCATCCGCGACAAAGGTCAAGAAAGGCACAATTTTCTAGAAGGTTTGCAAGCCAAAAGTCGCGATTATCAAAGCCGCCTGGGGGAAGTAGACCAAAAATTACAACTGTTGCGCAAAAAAGATGAAACAAGTGATGGGGAAGAAATTGCATCAAGTGTCGGAGAAAATGATTTAGCTAATTCGCATTTAACAGTCCGCACTTCTACCTTTGGCAACTGTCCGCTGTGCGATCGACCTTTAGACGAACATTACTGGAATTTAGTAGTTAAAAAATACCATTCCCAACAGCAGGAAATTTGGAACCAACTGTGGGTAGTTCGCGAACAATTAGCAGTTTCCGAACGCGAAATTCAAGTTCTCAGAACTGAATACCGCAAACTCGAAGAAGAACTTTCACCCTACGAAGAATTGCGGGAACGCCGGGGCAATTTGCAAGCGCAATTAGACGGACTCGGACAAGACGAACAGCGGTTGCAAGCAATGCGCCAAGACGCAGCAGAAATCGAACGATCGATCCGCAGCGGCGATTATGCAGCTACTGAATATGTCGAACTCCAACACATAGCCAAGCAACTCGAACAGCTAAATTACAGCGATCGCAGTCACTCCCTCGCCCGCAGTGAAGAAAAGCAATTGCGGTGGGCGGAAATCAAACAAGCTCAAATTAAAGATGCCCAACAAAAACTCAATAAAATTAACCAGCGCCGTCCGGAATTGCAAGCTCAATTAGCAACAGTTCAGCAACAGTTAGAACAGCAAAAAAACAGCTCCGAAATTCAACAGCAAATTCTATCTTTAGATAGATACATTGCAGAAATCGGCTACAGTTTAGAAGAACACGAACAAATTCGCACCGAAATGCGCCGGACGCAATTTTGGATCGCCCGCGCCGAAAAACTGCGATCGGCCAGCCAGCAGTACCCGCAAGTGCAGCAGCGAGTAGCGGAAATTACTACTTCGATCGAACTGCGCGATCGGGATTTGCAAGCAGTTAAAGCTCAACTTTCCGAACTCGCGCGGGAATTGCAACAACAGCCAGATCCAACAAGTCAAATAGGGGCGATCGAACAACAAATCAACCGCCGCCGCCAACTTTTAGACCAAAATTTAGCTAATCTCGGACGCCTCCAACAGCAACAGCAACACCTGGAAAATTTGCAACTGCAACTAACAGAACACAAACAGGAAATGCAGGTTGCCAAACGCCAGCACCGAGTTTATCAAGAATTAGCTCAAGCCTTCGGAAAAAACGGGATTCAAGCTTTAATGATTGAAAATGTTTTGCCTCAATTAGAAGCAGAAACCAATCAAATATTATCGAGATTGAGCGCCAATCAACTGCACGTTCAATTCGTCACCCAGCGGGCGTCAGCTTCTAAAAAAGCTGCTAAATTAATCGACACTTTAGACATCTTAATTGCCGATCCGCGCGGCACTCGCCCCTACGAAACCTACTCGGGCGGCGAAGCTTTTCGGATTAATTTTGCGATTCGGTTAGCCCTAGCAAGATTGCTGGCGCAGCGGGCGGGAACGGCTTTGCAAATGCTGATTATCGATGAAGGATTCGGCACGCAGGATGCAGAAGGGTGCGATCGACTGATTGCGGCAATTAACGCGATCGCCTCTGATTTTGCCTGCATCCTTACTGTCACTCATATGCCGCACCTGAAAGAAGCTTTTCAAGCCAGAATTGAAATTACCAAAACTGCCAGCGGTTCGGGATTGAGTTTGTCAATTTAACAGGCAAATAAAATTCATTTGTAGTCCTGACTCAAGGCTAATCTCCAAAGGCAATATCTAAGATATGTGGGGCAAAGTAAATTTTGGGGCGCTCCACCATATCCGATTCTATCAGGATTCCTACGCTAACAAGGCGTTCTATGTCAGTACGTGCGGTAGGATAGGATATTGTACACATTGCTGCTAACTGAGGAATTGTAATAGCTGGTGATTCAAACAGATGGTCAATCACCCGATTCAGTCGAATATTGCCTCCAGATTGACCGAGCAGTTCCATATATTGAGTGCGAAGTTTCAAAAGCTCATCAAAACGCCTAACTGCATCTTTTGATTGTGCGATCGTACCTCGCAAACAGAAGGCGATCCAATCCTGCCAATTTCCTTGCGAACTGACCTGAAACAAGAGATTAATATATTCATCTTTATATTTATCAAAGAAAGCACTCAAGTATAACCAGGGTTCGCTGAGTTTAAACCGATCGTAAATCATTAAAGATAAAAGCAACCTACCGACCCGACCATTTCCATCAAGGAATGGATGAATTGCTTCAAATTGGTAGTGTGCCATGAAGCAGAAAATTAACGGATCTATATTCTTTTCTTTGTGAATAGCCTTTTCCAAAGCATCTAAGCAAGCCATCACCTCATTTGGTGGTGGAGGAATAAACCGCTTATCTGAACCAATGTAAACTTGAGAGCGACGAAAATTACCTGGATCTCTGTGCGCTCCTCTCACTCCAGCTAAGAGTTCCCGATGCATTTCCCGAATTAAATTTAGTGAAATAGGTCTTTGAGAGAGAAGTTGCAAACCTAACTCTAGTGCTCTATTGTAGTTGGAAACCTCTTGCCAAGCACTCACTGGATCGTTAGCTGATTTTGGTTCTCTAGGATCTATCTCAAACAATAAAAGCTGTTGTGGGGTAGCGTAAGTTCCTTCCAGACTGGATGAACGCAATGCTTCGCGTCGTTGTAGCGGGCGTAGCAGCAAGTTGTAGTTTGGCATATAACGACCAACGCCATCAAGTCTTGCTAATTCTTCACGAGCTTGAACTAGCAAAGCCCAAATTTCATCAGAAATCTCCCAATCTTCCGGTATTGGTGCAGGAATAAATGCCCAGTCTCTGGCACCATCAACGGATATTTCCCAAAGTTCGCCAGGACAGTTTGCTGTAAATACCGCCTTATCCATACCAAAAATTTTCTGTATAAATTTTAATTCAACTGACTGACTTAAAATTTATAGCCTTTTTTTTTAATTTGCAACCATGAATTAAATGCGTTCGAGCTTAATTGCTACCAAATGCTTGCTCTGACTAAATTTAAGCTTTTAAAGCAGATCGCTATTTGGCATCTTCTACTCCAGAATCTCCGGCTGAGTGGAGAGTTTAGGCTCGGGCAGCGCCCCAACCAGCTTTCTCCCCTGTCTCCACTACCGAATAACCGATGCACGGCGATCGCGAATAATTGGTTCGGTTCTGCCAATATCGATAGTTGACAAAAGTGGATATCCTGTGATTGGGGAGATACAGTGGTGGCA
>JBOFTL010000026.1:0-5328 GCA_051652045.1 Microcoleus sp.
CGTCAACCCTATCTACTTTACAAATTGCGATCGCAGGTCGATCGAGCCAGCTAAATTGTTATAAAATTAAAGTAACCTATCCCATCTGCGGGCTATGAACAATTTTCTGCGGCGCTTAAAACTTTTACCCTGGCGGGAAATGCTCCTAATTTCTGCCCTCAGCAACTTAATAGTTACCGGAGTCGAGCTAATTTTACTATGGGGTTTCACCAATGAATCTTCCCCTTTCAAAAACGCTTTGGAGCTACTTTTTCGTTCCCCCTTGAGCGGATTGATACCTTGCTTGGCAGCGATGGGAATGGGCGCTTTAGCAATTTATTGTTTCGAGTTGTGGCATCAGGAATTTTTACTCAACATAGGTAGTTTGTGGGCTTTAGTTTGGTGTCTGCTGTTAGGTTTATTTTTAAAATCGCTGCTGTTACCTCCGTTTTTAATCAATTTATCGCAAACAGCGCTCATCGGAGTCTCGATAGGTGTTTTTTGGAAAGGCAGGCCTTATTGGCGATAATTAGTTGAGAGTTGAGAGTTGAGAGTTGGTAATTGGTAATTGGTAATTGGTAATTGGTAATTGGTAATTGGTAATTCTCTCACTCCCCGTCTCTCTCTTCCTTAAGATGGCAGTTGTAGTTGTAGTAGTTGTAGGGTGCGCAGTGCGCACCTTACTGGTAAGTGGGCGCGGGGGCACCGCCCCTAACTATCAACTATCAACTATCAATCGATCGCGAGCGGGGACGCTCGCACTATAACTATCAACTATCAACTATCAACTATCAACTATCAACTATCAACTATCAACTATCAACTATCAACTATCAACTCTTTATGGCAGCCAAAAATTGGGAAGTAAATTTTCAGTGAAACTGCGAGCAAACTGATTGATAGAACGCCCGATTTGAATGTGCGGTTCGTCAGCTTCTACGGGAATAATTGCTGCTTTTTTTCCGATTCCAAAACGCGAAATTACCAAATTTGACGCCTCCAAACCAGTAACGTAAGCTTTTTCCTGCGACCAAGAACCGTGGCGGGTTACTACCCAATCACCACTCATAAATACATTATCATAACTTGTAACCGCAGGCAGCAAATATTGATAGCTTCCCGGTGCAAAATGCGTCACCGCCCTCGGCAACCGAATCGCGCTGCTGTCAATTACTTTTGCTTCCCCAAAAGCGGGAATGCAGGTGGCTAAATCTCGCTGCACTAACTGTACTATTTCCTCGTTTTGCAGCGGGATTAATTGATTGGCATGATAAAAATCAGCTTCGACAACCGTTCCCGGTTCGTCGCGGAATTCGTCGTGCAAAGCATTCAAGTCAAAAAACGTCCATCCCGTAGTCGAACTAAATCCAAAGCAGGCATTAGAAGGCAGCGGAATATCAATTTTTTTGTCAAACCACAGGCGAGTTGCTAATACGTCAACTGCGCCTAAATTCATGACATCTCGAAATTCTTTGCGGTTTTGCAAGGCGGGACTGTTACCGATAATTTTTTGCATTCCGGTAACGCCTACTGAAAAAATTACCGCATCTGCATCAAAGGTTTCATCCCCGCAAACTACGCCAGTTGCCCGATTATTACCGTCGGTAATTATATCGGTAACTCGCCGCCCAGTTAATACTTTGCCGCCGATTTTTTCAATGCGATCGACCCAAGGACGAAAGATTTTTTCCCCGACAGTACCGCGACACCAAACTACATCAAAATCCGGTTGGTGTGCTAAGATAAAATAATATAACATTCCCAAGGCAGCAGCAGCGGAACACTGTTCGCCCGGTGCGAATAAACCTACTAATAACATCGGCTCGAAAGCATCGCGGTACAGTCTTGCAGATACGCCGAATTGTTTGAACAATTCGCGGGCAGTAACGCGATCGTACCTGCGCCAAGCATCGTCGGAATTGTCAAAATCCAGGACTGCATAAAGTAAGGGCAAAGCTGACAGTCGATCGACTAATGGCAGTCTTTTAAATTTAGTATAAAGAAAGGTTCCCAAAGGCGCAGGCAATCGCGGTTCTTCTTGAAAAATCGGCGATTCTACTTCCAATCCTGCCGGGGAATACTGACTGGAACGAGTCCAAGGTGTGAATGGATCGAGTTCTAACTCCTTAACTAAGGAAAAGATATTTTGATAAGGATACCAAAAACCGTGAATCCCTGCTTCTACGGAACGCCCGCCGGCAGTTTTCCACCCCGCGACTAAGCCTCCCGGATAGGGGCCGGCCTCTAATAAAGTTACGTCATAGCCTTGCTGGGCTAGGTGATAAGTAGCGCCTAAACCGGCCCATCCGGCACCGACGATGACTATTTTGGGGGTTGGCGATTCTGCTGGCATTGCGTACCTCTGGATTTTTTATTTATGATGACATAATTAATAAAATAATGCGCACGCTGAGATAAATCAGCCAAAAGAGAGACAGGTTTTGTTCAGCGGTACCTATTATATTAAAGCGTTAAGGTGAGTTTTCCCCATCCTGGGAATTTAGTAATATACATAAATTGAATAGGTTGTCAATATGCAGTTAATTAATTATTTGACTTCTGTTTTTGGGGTAATTTGGCAGAACAGTATTTTTCACTGGGTGGCGCTAATTTTGCTGTGCGTTGCTGTTTGGGGCGAGTACGCTGCTGTTAAGGCATACCAAAAGTATGTTAAGGCAAAAAGCCGATCGACTGCTGAGGCGATCGAGTATTTGAGTTCCAAGTTAGAAAGCGGTATAATTGACGCGATCGAACTGCGGCAGTGGGAAACTCCAGCAGATACTTGGACGCGACTTTTAGACTGGTTTAGCGAACATTTGGCAGGCGAAATAGTTGCAGGTGGAGATGCTTACAAAACCCAAATTAAATCCGGGCGGTTTGTATTGTTTCAATATCCAGCAATTTTAACTCGATCGGCCCCCCGGAGTCAGTGGCGATTTGTACCGAGTATCTTAGTAGCCTTGGGGGTTTTAGGTACGTTTTACGGCATTCAAACTGGCTTGATAGATGTTAGTTTGGGTGGCATTCAAAATCCCAAAGAATTGTTGCCCTCGATCGCCACTTTACTTGAGGGAATGAAAACGGCTTTTTCAACTTCTTTAATGGGTTTGGGTTCGTCTAGCGTATTTACAATCGTATTGGCTTGGGGCGATCGCGCCCGCATTGCCGATCGCGATAATTTGCGCAACAAATTAGATCGAATTGCTAAATTGCAAACACCGGAACAAATGTTTGCTACTGCTAATTCTAGCACAGATGTAGTGGGGGCGATCGCTCTGGCTACGGAGGCAATGCAAGTAGGATTCATGCAAGTTATCGAAGCTC
The DNA here is from genome assembly GCA_051652045.1 of Microcoleus sp. Taxonomy (GTDB): domain Bacteria; phylum Cyanobacteriota; class Cyanobacteriia; order Cyanobacteriales; family Microcoleaceae; genus Microcoleus. Next base: position 3,304 of record JBOFTL010000026.1, read on the forward strand.
AAAATAATGTTAACTCACAGGCGATCGGGCAGCAAATCGGTTTAGCAATGACTCCTGTTTTTCAAGACATCCGCCAAGAATTATCTATTGTCAAACAGATTAAAGCAGACCAAGGTGAAGAGATATTAAACAACCTACTTTTAGGGTTGCGTGCCGAAGTAATCGAACCTGTAGCCGCGCGGTTAGATAGCAGCGCCCAACTCACTCACGAAGCGTCGGAAGCAGTTAGAGAATTAAAGAACGAATTGGGCGGAATCTCCTCTAGTTTGGCGCAATCTATCTTGACAATTCAAACATTCCAGCAAGATACCTTAGTGCAGTTGCAGGAATTTGCCAACAACTTGCAGGAAATTTTAAAACAGTTTCAAACCGACACACACGATGTCTTGCAAGAAATGGCAACCGAAATTCGATCGGGCGTGGGAGAAAGTATTGAAGGAATGAAAGCGCAAAGAACAGCATTTCAAGAAAGCGCGCAAGAAGCTGCCAATACTTTTAGAGGAATTCAGGACAATTTGCAAGCATCCCTCCACACTCAAGCGGAACAAGAAAGGGCCATGCTAGAAGGTGTTGAAGCTAGAATGACAAATATTTTAAATGCCACGCATTCTGCTTTTCAAACGCAGTCCGACACGATTAAAGCAGTAGGGGATGAAGCTTCGGAATTGATGGATGCAGCCCGAGAGAATCTGGTTGGCAGCTTGCAGAATGTTGATGGAATGCTGCAAAATACTCGCGTCACGGTACAGCAAGAGTTAGATAACTTTCGGGTGACATATCAATCCTCCCTCCAGCAGTTTTTTGCGGAACAAAACAATTTGCTGGAAGGAACTTTAGGTAAGCAGCAAAAAGGTTTAGCGCAGGTAGTTTTGGGTTTGCAAAAAGTTTTTCAGGAAGAATCAGAGAAGCGCAAATTAATGTCGCAGCAAGTTGACGAAAACATGGAAAAAGTTTTGATGACAGCGACAGAAGTCAGTCAATTTGCTAACTCTGTAGGGTTGAATTCCAGCCAGCGTTTGGCGCAGTTGCAGGAATTGGCTAAAATAACGGGACAGGAAGTATTGCGGGTAGAAAGCGTTTACGAAAAAATGGCGAATCAGTTCACTGCTGAAGGGGAAAGGTTGCAAACTACCTATACAAATTTGGTGACTCAGTTAAATGCGGCTTTGCAGGCGGAACAAGAACAAGTGCGGCGGGTTGAAAGCGCGTATCAAAACATGACAAATCAGTTCGATCGGGCTTTAGAATTGGGGAATGAGAGATTGATTAGCTATTTGGAAAGAACTACTTCTTCGCAGCATAAGTTTTTTGACGAAGCAGATAGTTCGATGGCGAAAGTGTGCAGCGGTTTGCAAGAAAGTTCTGATGGTTTGATGCAGGTGGCGCATTATTTGGTGGCGGCGGCGGATAATTTGGGAACGAAGAAATGATCTCTCGATCCCCCCTCCTAGTCCCCCTTAAGAAGCTATGCTTTATAAACATCTTTCTTAACAAAAAAGTACGTGGGCAGAAACTAAGGCTACTTATGATTTCTGGGACTCACCATATATCAAACCAGTTCAGCTAAGGAAAGGACACGTAGATGCGACGCTAGAAAGAATTAAAAATCATCAAAGAGAGCTATCAGCACCCCCTGAATCTGAAGCAGTTGAGTGGTGGCTGTTAACAACTTTACCTATTACCAGTATTGAGAATGTTACTACTTATGTGAGATGGTATAGTTATCGTTGGTTGATTGAGCGTTATCATTATGTCTTAAATAGCTGTAACGATCGATTGTATCGCTCGCATAATTAATGATTTTGGTCAACCGCTATCAGACAATGGCAAAAAAACATTTTATTCTGTCGATCCCAAATGTGCGATCGGGAAAAACCCCGATCGCACTGGGAGCAAACTCATTAAAACAGAGACATCAATGAATACTCGAAGCAGGATAATTCGTATTCGATCGCAAATTCGATCGCAATCTATCTCCCCAAGCGCTCCTACACAAGTAGTTACTTTTGTCAAATTTCTTGTTAA
>JBOFTL010000027.1:0-5758 GCA_051652045.1 Microcoleus sp.
GTTAGAATCAGAAACTTACCAAGTAGATCGCATTGAAAGTTTCAAAGAACAAGTGCAAAAATTCCAGGAAATCGGACGCGAAATGCTCGATTTTCGAGAAGGTGCGCCACCAGATATTTTACTAGAAAAGATCGATCGACTTCGCAAACTTGCGGCTGGCGATGCTGATTTTCTGAGATTGGCTGATGAATTAGCAAGCTGTTTGAAAAGTAAAAAAAATAGCAAGCAGAATCGCATTGTTAGCGATATTCAGACTCACCTCAGACATACTTACCGCTTGCATCCCCGGATACTCCGCAATCGCCGAAATGCAGTCGAAGATGTCATGTTCGATCGCGATCTCGTCCCGAAAAACGAGTACGATCTGAATGACGAACAATGGTCAGAAATTCACAGCTTGCTAGATAATTGGCGGAATGCCAGTCCTAAATCGATCGAATATCAGAGAATTTTCCTGCTATTTTTCCGCGCGGGCGGTACTTGGCTGAATATTTTGGAACGAGTTATTAAAGCCCGCTTGCAGGAAAAATCGACGGCAGAAATAGATCGAGACTTTGGCAAAAAAGACGCGGCAATTTTAACCGGAACCAAGCTGTTTTCCGGGGAAAGAGAACTGTTGGAAAACTTGTTGAACGCCCTCCAAAAGCCCCAGGAAGGAGCCGATCGCATGAGTTTGTTGAGAATTGCCATTATCCAATTTGTAGCCGTAGCATTGAAAATTCCGTCCCAATATCTCGGCAACCCTCGCGAATCGCTGTCGAAAATTCAAGAAAGAATTAAAAGACAAGTTCCGGGCGATCGATTTCCTAAAATTGTCATCTTTAGCAGCTTTACAACAACTTGTCAAGAGATTGCTGACAGTTTAACCAAAATCTTCGGTAAAAAAGCAGTAGCCATCCATCAAAAAAGCAAAATAGGCGATGATGCAGCGGCAAACTTGCAGCGATTTAAAACTGAACCTAATTGCTGGATTTTAGCGTGCGATCGCTCCATTGAAACAGGATTAAACCTGCAATTTGCCGACTGGTTAATTCACTTCGATTTACCTTGGTTTCCCGATCGATTAGAACAAAGATTGAGTAGAGTCGATCGGATTGGCAGCAAAATGGGAGTACAATTTAGTTTGTTTGCCGGCCCCGATATGCCCGACAGTCTCTACGAAGCTTGGTTTAAAGTTTTAAAAGACGGGTTTGGCATTTTCAATAAATCTATTGCCAACCTGCAAGTTTATATCGGAGAAAAACTTCCCCAACTCGAAGAAAAACTGTTTGTCGGAGGAGCAAAAGCGCTGTTGGCCGAAATAGAATTAATTAAAAATGAAATCGATCGAGAGCAAATTCAAATCGACGCACAGTACGCTTTAGATGAAATAGATCTGTCTGTCAACAGCGCATCCGAGTATTTTTCCGCCCTAGAAGATGGCGATGCCAACCATCAAGAAATACAGCAGGCCGCTGAAGGTTGGATTTGCCAAGCTTTGAATTTCAAACGCATCGAACATCCGAATCTATCCGGCTTGCTGCGCTATCAACCCAGTCAAAAAACCTTAATTACTTCGAGCGATTTGACAACGAAATTCATCCCGCATTTTCAGCGTTACGGTACTTACAACCGCCGCATCGCCAACCAGCATAGCGATGTAAATCTTTACCGCATTGGCGAAGGTTCGATCGAGGCTTTTGATACTTATATACGTTGGGACGATCGAGGTCAAGCTTTTGCCATGTGGCGCCACGATGAAAGTTGGGATGCAGCGGAAGGAAAAGAGTGGTTTGGCTTCCAATTTAACTATTCAATCGCCACCGACTTGCAGCCTGCAGAGCAAGTTTTGCAAAAACAACATATCGAGAATTACAACTTAAAAACCTTGCAGCGGCGGACGGATGCTTTCTTACCTCCGATACTAGAAACAGTGTTTGCTGGCGCTAGTGGCGCAGCGATATCTTTAGTTGAAGATGCAGAAACTTTGAAGATTTTGCAGCGGTCTTACAAGGGGAAAGGCGGGCCGAATCGCGATTACAATTTGTCAAAAAACCGCACGTCAGTTATTGACAGTTTTGTGAAGCCGGAGGAATGGGAAGCTTTCTGTCAGCAAGGACGCAAAATATCTGAGGAATTGTTGCGGAAACAAGTAGAGTTTAAGGACAAGTGCGATCGAGCCGCTGAAAGTGCTAAAATGCAGCTTCAAGATCGGGTCGATCGAATGCAATTGCGATCGCAGCGGCTGTCAGCATCGGTCGAAGAAATCGGTACCGAAACAGCCTTAATTGAAGCTATTGTAACCGGAATTCGCCAGCCGCGCATCAGCCTGGAATCGGTGGGATTCATCGTGATTTCCGGTCGTCCTCCCGTCAAGTCGGAGGATGATTGATACTAGATCCGGGTTACTTTTCCCCATGATAAATTCTTCGCGAAACGAAGTGAAGCTTTTCGCTGGTGAGTTTGTGATTTCGCAAGCAAAAATCTATCTAATTACACCGAATGGACAAGTGACTGAGATTTTGGATACATCTATCATTCTAGGTTAAAAAGTGGAGGCTAATTATGACTGCAACATTGAGTTCAGATGTGCTTCAAGATGATATTGCCGTTGCAATTGCTAGGGCGGTCGCTGCTGCTAATAAACGTGCCCGTGAATTGAATATTGATGTAATCCAAAGCATCATCAGCCTGACGCAGTATCCTCAAAATGATAGCTGGGTATGGCGAGTGAACTATGGAGCAAAAGATTATATTGGGCGACGAGGTGGGGATTTAATTATCGAAGTTAATGAGCGAGGATATTAGTATTCAGAGAGTGCTTTGGGGGCAATAGGTACAGCGCGAGTGTCTTTTTTTTACCGACAGGGCGATCGATATTGAAACTATAACTTTAATCACCGATCGCACTTGCCGATCGAGCAAAACTGTAGATGCGATCGCATTTTATCTTTTTTCACGAACAGACCGATCGAGCAAAATTATAGATGCGATCGCATTTTATCTTTTTTCACGAACAGACCGATCGAGCAAAACTGTAGAGGCGATCGCACTTTATCTTATTTTACCGACAGGCCGATCGCTCTTTTGAGTTAACAGATCGCCCCCTATAAAGAAAAACCCGCCCCACAAAGGAGCGAGTTTCACTAGAAATATTGACAATTAGTGGAGGATTCGATCGTCCCCCAACATCAAATTAGAACAAGACCAATTCCGAATTACCAGTCAGTCCTAAATCGACACCATTGACAGTTGCAAACAAACTGCTACCGCCAACAGTAGAACCGTTAGAATCGTAGTACAGTTTCGTATTTGCACCATCGTACAGCGCAATTATCGAAGGTCCGCTCAAAGTATTCTCGATCGCACTTACAGTCAAAGCAGTGCTGTAAGTGTAGAAATTCAAGCCTAAAGGCCCTGTGGTAAATCCTGCAAAAGCAGAACTATCCAGAGCAACTAGATCGTCAGCAGTGCTGTAATTAGTAATTACATCTCCGCCGCCAACGCTAGTTCCAGTGAACACAAACACATCTTGACCGGCGCCGCCGTTGAGAACATTAGTTCCCGCACTACCGACAAGAGTGTCGTTTCCTGTACCGCCGGTGAGAGTGTCAGTACCGCCACCGCCGAAGAGGCTGTCATCACCATCATCGCCGGACATACTGTCATCACCCAAGCCACCATCAAAGATGTCAGCACCAGATCCGCCGCTTAAAACATCGGCAAACTGAGTAGCAGTGACGCTGTTATTGCTGGCATTTCCGGTAAACAAGACAGGCGTGGTAAAGTTGTAACCGCCTGCGCCGGAACCGAAGTTATTAACAGCACTGGGGAAACTACCAGGTGCATTTAAATCGGTAACGCTACCGAGATTGGTGGAAGTATTCACAGGAGCATTCGCGATCGAACCTGTAAATACAAAATCTCCCGTTCCCAAACTGCCAGCAGCCGTGCCCAAATTAGCCACAGTTGTAAAGCCGCCTGCAGTCGTACCGTTAGAATCAAACACCAGCACAGTTTCATTTGCAGCATTAGTAAATGCAAAGAAACCGGGGCTAGTAGAACTGCCAGTTGCTGTAGTTTGTGCGTCCTCAAAACTGGCAAAAGTTCCGCCCGTAAATATCACCAACTCTTTACCGGTAATATCAGGAGAAACGCCACTAACTCCATCAAAGTTAGTAGTTGTCAAATTGCCGAAAACTGAAGCAGTAAATGACAGTTTGTCAACCCCAAAAGTGAAGTCAGTAATCGTATCTGGACCGTCAGCAGGGCCGCTGTAGATAAAGACATCGCCACCGAGTCCGCCAGTCAGAGTATCGATACCGGGACCGCCGTTGAGCGTATCTGTGCCGCTACCGCCGTTAAGCAGATCCGCGCCGCTGGCACCACTTAGGAAGTCAGCAAATGCAGTACCCGTGACTTTGTTATCACCAGCATTTCCGGTAAACAACACGGGTCCGCTAAAGCCATAACCGCCAGGACTGCTGCTGAAATCATTGCTGCCCGCCGGGAAGGTACTGTTACCATTTAAGTCAACAGTGCTATTGTTGCTCGAAGGAGGCACTGTTGGAGGGGCGATCGTACCTGTAAATACAAAGTCCGCCGAGCCCAAACTGGTAACTCCGGTGCCCAAATTAGCAACATTCACAGCAGAACCAGAGCCGGTGCCGTCTGCATCAAAGAACAGAACGCTTTCGCCCGCAGCATTTTTATACAAGCCGAAGAAAGGCGCTGTTCCGCCACCAACAGTGGTTCCGATTTGCGCTTGAACCGCCGCTAAACTGGCAAAAGTACCGGAGAATAACAGTAATTCTTTGCCGGTAATATCAGTTGACGTGCCGGTCACATTTACCAAGTCAAAATTCGAGCCGGTGATGTTGCCGAAATTGCTAGAAACAAACTGGAATTTATCAGTTCCAGAGGTGAAGTCGGTAATTTTATCTCCACCTTCTTTGGTTGTCGAGTAACTAAAGATGTCAGCACCGCTGCCACCAGTTAGAACATCAAAACCGACACCGCCGTTAATCGAATCATCGCCTTCATCACCGGTAATCGTATCGTCGGCGTCTCCTCCAAACAGGCGATCGTTTCCGGCACCACCACTGAGTCTTTCTTTGCCATTTTTGCCGTCAATAAAGTCATTCCCGTCACCGCCGAGAATGCTGTCGTCAAAATTGCTGCCGGAGATGCTGTCATCCCCTGCAAAACCGCTGAAAGTAACTCCAGATGGGAAAGTTCCGAAGTTGACAATATCAGGTCCGGAAGTACCGGTCGGAACATTTAGCGTCGGACCGACGAAGGCAAAGTTGCTAATTTGAAGGCTAATTACTGCCGAGAAACGAGCTAGAACTTCAAAGCGCGCGCCGATCGAAAATACCAATACAGTACCGCCGGTACTTGCATCAGTAAACTGACAGAAAACAGGTCCGGGACTGCCGCCCAAAGCTGTAAATCGCGCTTGCAAAGTTGCGATGCTGGTGACGCTGACATCAGCACTGAAGTCGAGCAAGTTAGCGCTGCCGATAGTGCCGGTAAAAGCAGTATTAATCGACAGTCGAGTCAAACTAGCAACGCTGAGGTTAGCAAAAGCAGCGGTAGAAAACTCTAAAACATCGTCACTGATATTAAAATCAGCAAGTAAGTCAGCTTGTACGACTGTTGTAATCTCTTGACGGGAAACGCGGTAAACAAATCGATCGCGTCCTGCACCACCAATTAGAGTATTGGTGCCTTCGCCACCTTCGATCGAATCGTCACCATCACCTCCAGTTACGTTGTC
>JBOFTL010000028.1:0-2448 GCA_051652045.1 Microcoleus sp.
GATTGCATGGTCGATCGTCGTCGCTACTAAAGGAGTTCAAGGATTTATCGACGAGTTGATAAATAGCTCTGAGTACCTGGACAACTTCGGTTACGATACCGTACCTTACCAACTGCGTCGGGTGTTACCCCAGCGCAATGTTGGCGAAACTCCTTTCAACTTGAAGACTCCTCGCTACGGCGCTTACCACCGCTCGCAGCTTGGTTTCCCTCAAGTCATTTGGCAAACCAGCGTGCGCCGTTTTGTTCCTCAAGAATTGCAAGCAAAGGCTGGCGATCCGTCGAACTACTTGGCTATGGCACGCAATATGCCCCTGCCTGCTACTCCGCCGTCGCGGGTGCCTCTGGCTAATATCAATATCGACACGATGGTTCCTTACCGCCGCAAATAATCGATCGCGCTTGGTGCGATTAGATTGTATCGGGCTTTTCTTGGCTGAATCTGTCAGTGTTTAGTCTGAAAGAATTTTGAGTTTTGAGTTTTGAGGTTCGAGTTTTAGTTAACTTGGAATCCAAAACTCGAAACTCATAATTTTTAGGGAAGAATGAAGAAGGAATAAAAATAATTCCACCATTTCTACTGACCAACTATCAGACCATAATGACCAAACAAACAACAAGTTATCGATCGCGATCGCTGCGGTTTTCCATCGTTTTCCTTGCTGAATAACTGCTGCATTTCTTGAACTATATGGTAGCTAGCATCATCCCAAACTAACAAGATTTTTTGGTGGGTGATTTGCTTGAGTTCCTCAACAAATGGTTTTTAAATAAAAGATTTAACCGCATTTGCCAAATCTGCTGCAAACTCTTCATGCAAACCCAAAGATCCGGGAATCACTCGCGATACCACTTCCGGCAATTGAGCTAATGCTTCCATTTCTGTTTTCGATTTTGGAGGCGATTTCTCGGCAATTACCACCATCACCGGGATAGATAAATTGTGAAACTTATCTGTAAATTCCGATCGCTCTTTTACCGGATCTAAACCGCCAGTTACAAAAGCAGCCGAACCGTATCTCGCCCCAGTTTGTTGCGTAACTTGCCACTTGTTTTGAATGAAATCCAGCGTAACTTTTGCTGCATCGACGTAGACGTGGCGGCGGTACATCAAGCTAAGGAAAGATGGCGTTGTATTCAGTTTGTAAAGTAACTGTCCGATGAAGGGCGATCGAACTAATTCTCTCACAATTTTGTGCCACCCGCTTTGCCCTTGGCTCATCGTCGGTAAAGGCCCGCGCCAAGTCGGGGCTGCTAACACGATCTTCGACCAAACATCGGGCTTCGATCGCGCTAATTCCATTACATAACCCGCAGCATGACCGGCCGCAACTACGGCAACCGGATTGTTAAAAATTGATGTCACAAAATCTCGCAGAAATTGATGGTATAATTGCGGTTTGTAGTCCAGCGGCGGGCGCGAAGATGCGCCGAAACCCGGCCAATCTAAACTCACAACTTGAAATTGATTTGCTAACAATTCTGCCACGGGACGCATCTCTTCTCGGGTGGAAACCGTACTGAAAGCAGGCAGCAACAATACCGGATTTCCCTGTCCTCTGGTTTCGTAAATAATTTCGATCGCGGTTCCTTCCCAGTTCCAGATATATTTTTGCACCGTTGCGGGATATTTGGCAGCATTAGTTGGTGTTGGGGAATCTGTAATTTGCATCACGACTTTTGTCCTGGTTAATTTGTTTCTGATTTTTGATGGTTCAATTCACAAGCTACTGCTTTATTTTTCATCATTTGGAAGATGTTATAAAATCCATTAGCGCGGGAGGGAGTCAGACTCACGTTCAATCCCGTATCTTGAATAAAATCCGGGGTAATGCTGACAATTTCTGCAGGTGTCAGTCCGCTCAAACCTTCCACCAGTAAGCCCACTAATCCTTTAACTAACTGAGCGTCGGAATCGCCTTGGTAGAAAACTTTTCCTTCTGTCAAATTTGCCGTAATATAAACTTGTGATACGCAGCCAGAAACTTTATTTTCAGGTAGTTTATCGGCTTCGTTAAATGCTGGAAGTCGCTTCGCATACCACAGCAGTTGTTCGTAGCGCTGTTTGGGATCGGGGCGTTGCTGAAAGCGCTTGACAATTTTGGCTAAGGCTGCAGGTAGCGCGGTATTTGCGGACATGATTTCGAGTCGCGGTTGAATTTGCTGATATTATATATTCTATTATACCAGCAACTGCGATCGATTTTAGATTTGAGATTTTAGGTATTAGATTTGAGATTATTAGATTTGAAATTTGGGATTTGAGATTTGGGAGTTGTTCAGATGAGTTTTTTTTACCGCAGAGGACGCAGAGAGCGCAGAGGGAGGTGAGGGTAAGAAGCAGAAAAGAGAGAGAAAGAGATGGCATCGCAGAGGACTCTTGTTTCTGTTATTTAATTTAGGACTTACGCACTCGTAACGATCGAACGCTATTTACAATTATTTCGCA
>JBOFTL010000029.1:0-5049 GCA_051652045.1 Microcoleus sp.
AATCCTTTGCCAGCAGAGTTGGGAAATGAGACAGAAAAATCGATAATTCCTGAAATTATCGCCCAACAAATCCCAAATTCGATCGCACCTGAATCGCCTTTACAGGAACAAATTCGCGACCGACAAATTCCCAATCCCGTTACTCCACAACCGCCTTTACCGCAGCCAATTCCCGCCCCGGAACCCGCACCGGAACCTCCTTTGAATATCCCCGTACCCGCACCCGTGCCGCCTGCTGAAACGCCAGAAATTCCAGGTACTGTAATTATTCAAAGATTCGAGTTTGTAGGAAATACAGCTTTCAGCAGCGAAGAATTAGCTAAAGTTACCGCACCATTTACTAACAAACCGATTTCTTTTGCTGAATTGTTGCAAGCTGAAGCTGCTGTTACCAAGCTTTATGTCGATGCGGGTTATATCAATTCCGGGGCGGTAATTCCGGCGGGACAAAATTTATCTGCCGGCGCGGTAACTATTAGAATTATCGAAGGCGGTTTGCAAGATATTGTTGTCAGCGGTACGGGCCGGCTCGATCCTAACTACGTGAGAAGCAGAATCGCCCTGGCGGCCGATCGCCCCCTGAATACTAACCGCTTGCTGCAAGCTTTACAGCTTTTGCAGCTCGATCCTTTGATACAAAATATATCGGCGGAACTGACAGCCGGCGCTCGCCCGGAACTTGGTATACTTGAGGTGAGAGTAAAACCCGCCAGAACCCTCAACGCGCAACTAATTTTGGATAACGGTCGATCGCCCAGTGTCGGCAGTTTCCGGCGTGGCATCGAGTTTACCCAAGCCAACACCCTCGGCTTGGGAGACGCACTGACAGTTAATTATACAAACACTACTGGCAGCAATGCTTTCGATCTTAACTATACTTTGCCAGTCAATCCCCGCAACGGCACTGTCAGCTTGACTTACGGCAGAACCGGTAGCGATATCGTGGAACCGCCGTTCGATCGCCTGGAGATTGTCGGGAAGTCGAACAGGTACGAATTGAGCTACCGCCAGCCTTTGTATCAAACAGCGTCGCGAGAGTTCGCACTCGGTATAACTGCCTCGATTCAGGAAAGTCAGACAACCCTGCTGGGCGAGAACGAACCCCTGTCTCCGGGGGCGGATGAGGAAGGGAGAACGCGAGTGTCGGCTGTGAGATTTTTTCAGGAGTGGACGCAGCGTAGCCCGCGATCGGTTTTAGCGGCGCGATCGCAGTTTAGTGTGGGTTTGGGCGCTTTCGGCGCGACTGTAAATTCAGAAGGGCCTGACAGTCGCTTTTTGGCTTGGCGGGGACAGGCGCAATACGTGCGGCTGTTGGCCCCGGAAACGCTTTTTGTAGCGCGATCGGACTTACAATTAGCCAATCGGGAACTGGTGCCTTTAGAACAAATTGGTTTGGGCGGTTTTCGCAACGTGAGGGGCTACCGGCAGGATGTTTTGCTGACAGATAACGGGCTGTTACTTTCGGCGGAAGTGCAAATTCCGATCGCGCGTTTTGGGAGAGCAAATTTATTGCACGTAGTGCCGTTTGTCGATTACGGTCGCGGCTGGAATAGTTCCGGGCAAGACAATCCGAAAGAGAATAATTTGTTGGGTGTTGGTTTGGGTTTGCAGTTGCGTTTGGGTGACAAATTTACTGGGCGCTTGGAATATGGAGTGCCACTGATTGATGCGGGCAATTCTAATGGTAATACTTGGCAGGAAAAAGGGCTTTATTTTTCGGTGATTTACAATCTATTTTAAAAGATCGGGCTCAGGTGCAAAGACATATAAACGGTCGGAGAGTGTCAAAACAGTCAAACTCTTGAGGATTATCGGCGCGCAGCAGTCAATTATTGTGGCGCTGTGCTGCAAGTATCGGTCTATTACCGAAACTTTACGCCAGATTTAGTCGCATCCACTACCCTACAGAGTGATAAATTTTCATACCCGAGAATTAGCTTCCTGTAAGCGGCTAATTCTTGAAACTTTTAAGTTTATTACTGTTTTCTTCTTGCTTCTGCTTTATTTTCGAGTGACGCCCCATCACCCCCAACTCCTTTCCGCATGAGGGAATAGAGTAAGAGACGGAGGTCGCCGACTGCGACTGTGGCTTACTCAAGGCCGGGGTTGGGTTCTAAGCCCCAGTGGTGCTTGAGAAAATGGCGGTACATGGTTTCGCGGAGCATCATTTGTTCGTAAAGCTTGACCAAGAACTCCTGGGCTTGCTCGCGACTCATGTTATTTACCTGTGTTTTAAAGGAACAGAGGCTAAATTGCTGTTCCAAAGACAGTCCTGCTGGCTCGTTCATAACTCAGACTCCTTGACAAGTATCAGTTGACTTGAAACTCAAAACCTGGCTAGACCAGATATATAAGTTGCTTCAGCGATCGCCTGCGGGTTTCAGGATAGTCCCAAAAACGATCTCCTTCTAATCATATATTACAGAAGGTAACAATTAATTGACAAATTTGCCATCCTTCCTACGAAACATCCTAGGAGTAGAGATAGCGATCGCCCTCCAAAAGTTCCTTCTGCAGGCATATACAAGTTCTATCAACTTGCCAAAAAAGAAAAAGCTCAGTACGAACCAAATTAGGGCAAAGGGGAAGGGGAGAGGGGGTTCCAGAACAATTAATTAGAGGGTACAGTTTGCTGAACTGTTGAGCCTCCCGGCTGAAGATTTGACTCTGTGGGTGCTGGGGAACTCAGAGGAGTACCTAAATTGGTTCCAGAGTTACCAGGTCCGGAGGGTCTAGGTAGAGGAGATTGAAACTGATTGGGATTGAACTGCTGCTGGCCCGGTGCCGGTAGCGGGGAGGGAAATTGATTCGGATTGACCTGTTGCTGACCCGGTGCGATCGGCAATTGAACTCCGTTAGGATTCAATGGAGTGCCTGGAGCTGAGGGTAGGGGTACAGTCGGATCGATGCGGGGAGCCAGGCCCGGAGTCCCCGAATTGGGAAATGAAGGATTCTGCGTTGGGGATTGAGCTGAACTCGGAAGAGTTGCTAGGGCCACTCTATCGCCCCCTACTTCTCGCAATTTGTCCAAAACCTGGACGACTTTGGCGTACCTAGCATTTTGAGGAGCGTAAAGCACCATCAACCCTCCAGGATTTTTGGTGCGGTAATCTTTGAGGACTCGATCGAGCTGGGACTCATTAACGGGTAATTGGTCTATATAAGTTTGCCCGACATCATCAAGACTGACGATCAACATCTCTCGCATTTGCGTTTGTCCCGTTTTCGCTTTGGGCAAATCAACATTAATTGCTTGTTGGCGAGTTAACTGCAAAGCCGCCAGCAAAAAAAACGTCAAAATGCAAAAAATCACGTCAATTAAAGGCACCAGTTCGATGCGAGTCTCTTCAGCAGGAGTATCTAGATTAATTTTCATCGGGAATAGGGCGTAGTATCGCGGACCAAGGTATCAATCAAGATTTTACCTGACTGCCCAACTCAAAAAGCTGAGAACAGAAAATGCTTGAGTGACTTGTATTACGTTTTATTTAATCAAATTAATTCTTTTTTAATTTACCCAGCAACCCAGTTGTCCGATCGTCCTGAGTTTTGGCAATCGATCCCAATAGTTTAAGTTAAATTTTAGTTAACAACACATACTTAACCTCCTGTGGGTTTTGCCAATTACTTCATCAAAAGTTTACGCTCAATGTGGACTGGATCGCTCGACTAATCTTTCGTCAAACCAACGGTGTCGATCGCCCAACAACGGTCTGATGTTTGGAGATCTAGGCAACGATACTCTAATCGGCGATCTTGGTAACGATACGCCACCATCCCTCTTTCGCCCCCCGGAGGCTGACATCTCGATCGAACTTAGGCTAGAGTGGAGTTCCCAGGCCCAAATGCTTGCAGTGCCAATCTTTCGGCGAATAATACATTCGTCGGTTAAGGGGTTGCGGATTTGGGAGCTTTATTTTTCAGCCAGAGCACACATTTTGTGAATTTTTGCAAGGGGCTGATATGAAACTGGGGAAAAATGGGAATCCTAAAAACAGGATCGTAGTGTCAAGCAGTCACTACCTGCGGGACCATCTCTGAACAGATTCGGGAAGGCGTCAATGTATAAGAGCAAATTAACCAAAGTTATCGTATCGCTGCTGCGCCGGATTCTCGGTGTGACTCGATCGGGGGCGAAGCGGCTGATGAGAGCAATGCTGCGGACTCTCGCGGCTATGGCCAGGCGATCGAGATTGCCGGTGGCGGGTTTCGTGCTCCCGACAGTGACGATGGTGTTGCTGGTGGTGATTTTGCTGACGGTGGCGATCGTGTTGCGATCGTTCGATCGGGCGAATTTGGCGCGCAACGTGCGGGTGAACCAGCAGGTGCTGGCGGCGGCAACCCCCGCGCTCGATCGGGCGAAAGCGAAAATTCAGTATATGCTGCGGGAAGACCCGCAAAGACCGACGGCTACTCCCACAGATGCAGAATTGTACCAAAGGATGGCCAACGCTACAAAAGCAAATCCCGATATTTATACCTTTGGAGACGAGCAGCGTTTGGTGCTTAAATATCCCCTCAATCCGGGGGCAACGACTCCGACAAATGACGACGATGCTACAGATCCACCACTTGAAACGATCGACCCTACAACACAAAAAGAAAGTGAAGCCATAAATACAGCTTGGAGATATCCCGTCGATACGGACAACAACGGCAAATTTGACACATTTACTCTATATGGAATATTTTTCAGAAGCCCTCCTCGTAAGGTTGCTGATGGCAATTTCGTAAGGGATAGAAGGCCGTTGGATGCCAGAACGCCACCGATGTCGCTAGGGGTACTGAAAAAAGGATGTGAAGTCGCGGCTGGTACGAGTGCTAGTTTGGTGGGTGATTCTGGTTGGTATAAATCGGAAGGCAAACTGAAAAAAAGTTTCTTTGTTTACACAGTTAACTTACCCATCACGAAGACCGGCGCAGCAGGGTTGGATACTGCACAATACGAAGAGTTTAAAGGAACTCCAAGCTTATCGGCTTTAGAGTACCAGCAAGACCAAAGCCGTATTCCTCTCAGCAATAATGCGGTTGTTTATGAAGATGATTTAG
>JBOFTL010000030.1:0-1499 GCA_051652045.1 Microcoleus sp.
AACCTTTCAGCAGGCGGTGTCAGCATCGATGCCACCCGCACAGTTCACCCCGACAACATTATTTTGGCTCAAGATATCGCGCTGCATTTTCGGTTAACTTGTTTGGGAATTGATGTAGTTACAGAAAGTTTGGAAAAATCTTGGAAGCAAGGTAATTTTGGCATCCTTGAAATTAACGCAGCACCGGGCATTTTTATGCACCTGAATCCGGCTGTTGGTGAAAGCGTTGACGTACCTTCGCACATTCTCAAAACCTTCTTTACATCACAGGAAGAGGCGAGAATTCCGATAATTACTTTCAACCGCATTTCCGTGCAGCAGCTTCAAGAAATCATTGACCATATTTTGTTACAGCGTCCCGACTGGACAGTAGGTGCTGTATGTCGTGATGGACTTTTTGTCAACCGTTCCGAAAAAGTTATGCATCAGAATTACAACATCAACGTTCAAACTTTACTGCGGAATCCCAAACTCGATTTGTTGATTGCTGAATATCCCGAGGAGATTTTGGAAGCTGAGGGAATGTTTTATCGGGGTAGTAATATGGTAGTGCTAGACAATCCTGATGAAACTGAAATGATGTTGCTCAGAGAATGCACTGATGACGATACTGTAGTGGTGAGGGAAGGAACTAATATTTCTATTCGCCACCAAGGTGCGATCGAACAGTATACTTTGGGGGATGGGGAACCGTTTACGCGGGTTTACTTGAAGGAAATCGGTACTGTTTTGTAATGTTTTTTCCCCGTTGTTTATAGTTTCAATGATTGGTTCGTAGTATTGACTTTAGTCCATAGGTTTTTGCGGACTAAAGTCCGCACTACGAACCGTTTTTGCCCTCGTCATCGACGAGACGCGAGCTGATATCCGATCCGATCGATCGAACGCAACAATTAAGGTTTGTAGTGAGAACTGAAGTCCTCAAAATTCAGGATGTCGCGGACTTTAGCCATCACTACAAAATATTTGCGATCGGGGGTCAACCCACCGGATATAATATTACCTAATCGGAGCCGAGAAACCGAGTTTGTTGCGAAAATAGTCAGTTGTGACAACCAGATTCTGGAAAAAAACCCGATTTCTTCAATAGCAGTGCGTAGATCGTATTTTAAAGGTCAAAACAAGATCGAACTTTCTCAAAAAACTGCGCCAGCAGACTTGTAGGTACGAGAGCGATCGTGCTATCAAGGAACTTGACAGGTCGATCGAACAAGCCGCAAAAGTTAACAGAATCTCTGAAAATCAGTAAATCTACCTAATTCTACATCAAACTCGATCGAATAAAAATCTTAGGGTGTGACGCTCCCACACTAATTGCAAGCAATATAGTTTGGGCATCTGAGTCCTGTTAAGGATATCTAGATCTTCCTACCCTTCGGGAACGCTTCGCGAACGAGATACTCCAAAAGTTTCTCTCTACGGCGTTTTATAGTGAGGAACACATCCAGCCCCACTAAGAGCCAATCATATCAAAGATTGTTGATTTCGGTGGTGAAGAT
>JBOFTL010000031.1:0-8339 GCA_051652045.1 Microcoleus sp.
GATCCGGATCGAGCTTGTTTGCATCAAAATTCCGATCGCCATGCAGCTTTAGCTTCCGATTTAATCGAAGAATTTCGGACTCCGATTATTGATTCTTTAGTGCTGTGGCTGATTAATAAGAAAGTCATGGATGCTAGCGCCGATTTTGTTTACCGCAATAGCGGCTGTTTCTTGAACGATTCCGGGCGAGCAAAATTTCTCCGTGCTTTTTTGCAGCGGATGGAAGAAGAAATTCAAACTGATTCGGGCGAAAAACAGCCGCGCTGGGATGTGTTCGTGCAGCAAGTTAAGGCTTACAAGCAGTTTGTTTACAATCCACAAGTGCCCTACAAGCCTTATCGAAGTCATTAGATCGGGTCGTTTCAAAGTCCCCCTTTTTAAGGGGGATTTAGGGGGATCGAGATATCTGCAACGACCATTGAATCGGTGTAAGTTCTGACTTTTGACCAAGCGGAAATTAATTATGCACTTGTACGTTGTTGTCTATGATATTCCTTGCGACAAGCGCCGCCAGAAAGTTTTTAACTTGCTCTCCGGTTACGGCACTTGGGTGCAATATTCGGTTTTTGAGTGTGTTCTATCTGGGCGTCAATTTGAGGAGTTCCGCACTCGCCTGCGGGGACGGGTCAATTTGGATGAAGATAATATCCGTTTTTATGCTTTGTCGGCGCGGGCTGTGGCGCAGGTAGAAACTTGGGGTTCTGGCCCGCCGGTGACTCAGCCGCCGACTTCAGTCGTTGTTTGAAGTATTTTTTTTGACACTTGACAGCCAAAGCAATCTAGGTTATTGTTACCGTATTGCTAGATTCCAGTTAACAAATTACACAAACTAAAGCAAACGTGCAGTGTTCATTGTCACCGGAATCTACAGCACCAGTACCTAGAAAATTGAATAAATTAAAGTAGTGTTTTAGCAGTTCAATCATTGAGCGATCCGACCGATACGCCAAATGGCTAAAACATTGATTCTCTCGTTGGATCGGTCGTTCCCTTGTCCAGTAAGGATTTCAGCTATGTTTGAGACTTAGTTTTAGGCGTAGATAAATCGAAAAATCGTATCGGTCGGAAACGGCTTCCGGAGCCTTTACTGAGTAAGGCTTTCACAACGAGGGGTCGCAATTCACTTTTCCCCGCAAGGGGATTGAAACAGAAACGTTTAATTCTCGCTTGCCATAGAAATAGTGTTAGGTCGCAATTCACTTTTCCCCGCAAGGGGATTGAAACACTTTGTTGAAATGTTCTTTCTTTAGCTCCAAAACTTGTCGCAATTCACTTTTCCCCGCAAGGGGATTGAAACATTGAGCAAATTGTGCAGCAACTCGCTGCACAAATTCCCTGGTTCCACATTTCTGTCAGCGACACACCTTGAATTCGATTCCAAATCCAAGTTAGCCATCCCCTTGATGAATTCTCGCGCGAGTCCGAGAAACCGAGTTTCTATGGAAATTGACGTATTTTCACGAGATTTTACGCAGAAACCCGGTTTCTGAATCCCTGGTGCGCTGAATCAAAAAAAGTCCTGACTGCAAAGGAGCCGATCGCACTTCTTATCTATTTTTCTTACTGCATCCGTGTCATAATGCGTGTCTTAGCGCAACACACAAGAAAAATTATGATTATTGTAATGAAAGTCGGCACTCCAGCAGCCGAGATCGATCGCCTAGACGAAGAACTCCGCACTAACTGGGGTTTGACACCAGAAAAAATTGTCGGGCGTTACAAAACCGTCATGGGTTTAGTTGGCGACACGGTTGAGCTCGAACCGATGCAGCTTCGCGAAATGAGCACTTGGATTGAAGAAGTGCTGCGCGTCGAAAAACCCTACAAACGCGCTTCCCTGGAATACCGCCAAGGTGAACCCAGCAGCGTCGCCATACCCACTCCCGCAGGTACGGTGACGATCGGCCTGAATCATCCGATCGCCGTCGTAGCGGGCCCGTGCTCGGTAGAAAACGAAGAAATGATTGTTGAAACGGCAAAGCGCGTCAAAGCTGCTGGAGCTCAATTTCTCCGGGGTGGCGCGTACAAACCGAGAACCTCTCCCTACGCTTTTCAGGGCCACGGCGAAAGTGCTTTGGGATTGCTGGCGACAGCCCGAGAAGCTAGCGGTTTGGGCATTATTACCGAAGTGATGGATGCGGCGGATTTAAGTGCGATTGTTGAAGTTGCTGATGTCATCCAAGTCGGGGCGAGAAATATGCAGAATTTCTCGCTGTTGAAAAAAGTCGGAGCTCAAGATAAACCGGTGTTACTGAAGCGCGGCATTTCCGCGACGATCGAAGAATGGTTGATGGCTGCCGAGTATATCATGGCGGCGGGCAACCCGAACGTGATTTTGTGCGAGCGCGGCATCCGCGGCTATGACAGGCAGTATACGCGCAACACCCTGGATTTGTCTGCAGTTCCTGTATTGCGCACTCTGACTCACTTACCTGTGATGGTTGACCCCAGTCACGGCACCGGTTGGGCGCAGTTTGTACCTTCAATGTCGATGGCTTCGATCGCCTCGGGTACGGATTCGCTGATGATAGAAGTGCACCCAAATCCGAAAAAGGCTTTGTCTGACGGGCCGCAATCTTTAACGCCGGATCAGTTCGATCAACTGATGCAAGAATTGGCCGTAATGGGTAAATTAATGAATCGCTGGCCGCAGCCTGTAGCTGTTTTAGCTCGATAGTGATGTTTTTTCGGGGCAATTTGCGAGTGAAGCTGTGTTAGGGTTCGATCGAATTGCCCCGAATTCGATCGAATCCCAGAAATTTCCCATAATAAAAAAAAGTTCGTAGTAAAAACTTCAGTCCTTAAAGTTTGTAGTAAGGAATTGTATCCTTAAGGAAAGTCAAGATACAAGACTTAGGAATGAGAATTAAATAACTTGCATTTTTTGTAGGTTGGGTCCAGGAACGAACCCTCCGCAACGCTTGGCCCAACGCCACACTCGATTGTTGGGTTTCATGCTTCAACCCAACCTACGAAGTTATTTAATCCACGATCCTTTGAAACAGTTCTCGCTTATTCTTCCCTCTTCCCTCTTCCCTCTTCCTTCTTCCTTCTTCCTTCTTCCCTTTTTTTGCTGCAAGCTTTGCTGCGGCAATTTTTGCTGCGATCGCCCTAATTTTTCAAGTACAAATAGTTGTTGAATTAATGCAGGATGTAAGTGCAATAAACCAAACTATTAACTAAACATAATTTCAAGAAATTAATAATACTTCTGCTAATTGGATATTTGCGGTTTTAAAATCTAGAATCTAAAATCTAAATAGAGGTCGATCGCCGTCCCAGCATCATCCTCTAGTTGCGCGCCACAACTGCGAGGAACAGTCGATGCTAAATTTAACTAAATCGATCGGGAAACTGCCTCTGACAAAGAAAGTGCTGGCAAATCTACCCCTGCGAACCGTTTTAATAGTTCCGTTTATCCTGCAAATTTTTGCAGCCGTAGGGTTAACTGGATATTTATCTTTCCGCAACGGACAACAAGCCGTCAGCGACTTAGCAAATCGCCTCAGTACCGAAGTTAGCGATCGCATCGAACAGCACCTAGATAGTTATCTTGCTACACCCCAACAAATCAATCAAATCAATGCCAGCGCGATCGAACTAGGACAAATAAATCCACAAAATTTGCCCAAGCTAGGACATTTTTTTTGGAAACAAATGCAGGTGTTTAATGTTGGCTATATCATATACGCCGCTCCGGAAGCCAACTATGCTGCTGCTGGCTATTTCCTCGATCCGGAAGATATTATCATTGATGAAATTTCAGCAAATACTCGAGGTAAATGTTTGACATACGCTACTGACAGCCAAGGAAATCGTACTAAATTGCGCTATAGCTACGATTACGATCCTCGCAAAGAACCCGTGTATATTAATGCAGCTCGTGCGGGAAAACCTATTTGGGGTAAAATTGTGAGTTGGGATGGTTTTCCAGAGATTTTATCGATTTCTGCTGGCTATCCGATCTACAAGAGCAACCGCACTTTAAAAGGAGTTTTATCAGTAGATCTGCGTCTTTCTCAAATTAGTGACTTCCTGCGCAAACTAGCGGTTAGTCCGTCGGGTAAAGTCTTTATTATAGAGCGCGATGGCTTGCTGGTAGCGAGTTCTTCTAGCGAACAACCTTTTAAAATTGTCAACAAAAAAGCGGTGAGAATTAATGCTGTAAATAGCAACGATTTATTAATTAAACCCACCGCTCAATATTTGCAGCAAACCTTTGGAAACGTTCGAGATATTAAATCAAATCAAAACTTACAATTCTTCCTCAAAGGCGAACGTTTTTTCGCGCGTATAGCGCCTTGGCAAGATAAATTCGGTTTGGACTGGCTGGTAGTAGTAGTAGTCCCAGAATCCGACTTCACAGCACAAATTAACGCCAATACCCGCAATACAATTTTACTGTGTCTGGCAGCTTTATTCTTAGCAGTTTGTTTGGGAGTTTTTACTTCTCATTATATCATCCAGCCCGTATTTCAGATTGCTAGTGCATCAGCAGCGATCGCCTCTGGAAAATTAGACCAAAAAGTTCAAGAATCAAAAATTAAAGAATTAGGGATTTTAGCTAATTCTTTTAACTCTATGGCTCAGCAGTTGCGCGCATCTTTCAATGCCTTAGAAAAGGCTAACGAAGAATTAGAAATTAGAGTAGCCCAACGCACGCAAGAACTTTCCGAAGCTCTTTACAACCTGCAAGCAACTCAAACACAATTAGTGCAGACTGAAAAAATGTCGAGTTTGGGGCAAATGGTAGCAGGTATCGCCCACGAAATCAACAATCCGGTTAACTTTATTCATGGCAATATTACTTATACTAAAGAATACATGACAGAACTGCTGGAAATACTAAATCTTTACCAAAAACACTATCCAAATCCTGTCAGCGAGATTCAACAACACTCAGCAGCAGCCGAGGTGAATTTTATCGTGCAGGATTTACCAAAAATACTTAATTCTATGGAAGAAGGAACCAAGCGCATTAGAGAAATAGTCGTGAATTTGCGTAATTTCTCTCGCCTTGACGAATCGCAAATCAAAAAAGCTGACCTCCACGAAGGTTTGGAAAGCACTTTGCTGATTTTGCAGCATCGCTTGAAATCTACGGGTAACAAACCAGCAATTGAAGTGATTAAAAATTACGGTTGTTTGCCGAAAATAGAGTGCTATCCCGGTTTATTAAATCAAGTTTTTATGAATATTTTAAGCAATGCGATCGATGCTTTGGAAGAATTGCAACTTAAAAATCCTAACTTCAAGCCTGTTATTGAAATTCGCACGGAAATGACATCTAAAAATCTTGCTGCAATCAACATCAAAGATAACGGTATAGGTATCGATCGAGATTTGCAGTCAAAGATATTCGATCCTTTTTTCACCACTAAACCTGTGGGGAAAGGCACCGGGTTGGGATTGTCAATCGCCTATCAAATTGTAGTAGAAAAACATCACGGAAATCTGATTTGCAATTCCCAACTGGGAGCAGGAACGGAATTTGCTATTGTTATTCCCGATCGACTGTCCCCGCAACCGTTAAATTAAATTAATTATAGATCGAACGCAATCTCATTTCAAGCTTCTGGGGGAAAATCCGAAAACTGTTTGATATCTTTTAAAACTATTTGAGGCTTACCTTTAAATTGTTCTACTTTCCCATTGATATATACATAACCCCGTCCTTGACCCGCATAACGCTTTTCAATCAATCGCTTCAAAGGAGCCATTTCATCAGTGGCCGCATCCGGTATCCACAAATCTAATTTATGATACACAGAACCCGCATAAATTAGAGCACCACTACCAACCCATTTATTAATCCCCCCCTGCAAATCGCAGAAAATAGTAATAGATTTAGCAGCCTCAGAAGCCGCCAATATTTTCGGGTAATCCAACCTCACAGACAGCACTCCCGCTGTGGTTTCGGTTTTACGAAACTCTTCAACAATCGAGCCTCGCATCGACCACCACGGTAACAAATGAGCATAATTGCGACCGGGTTTAATATTGCTACTCGGATTCCAAATAGCGAGATTGTAAGCTTTAGCAATAGCTTCTGCTTCAGTCATTTGTCGGTGATACAATCTCGATCGCCCGTATTTCACAAAATAAGGACTCCAACCTTCTTTAATCAGTTTGAGATTGTAATTTTCCTCATCTTTATAAAGGTAACAGAGAAGGCGGCCGTAGTTGTCGCGGTGTTTTTCTAAAGCAAGTTCGATCGGATCGTCTGTATCAAATTCCAAATCGACTGTAGTAAATCCGCCGCCAGCAACTGCAAAATATTTTCTAGCCATTTCCGCAGCAGCTTTTCCCGCAGCAGTTACGGGTTTTGAACTTCCGGGCTGACTTTCTTCTGTATCGACGCAAATCAGTCGCAAAGACTCGATTTTGCCGTTGAGATAGACTTTCACTGTATCGCCGTCAACTACTTGAATTATTTGCAAGTCGCGAATTCTAGCCGCCATATTTTAAACCCTGTTGGACTTGATATTTGATACACCTATCAGCTTTATTGTACATGAGTTGGCTTTTTGAGGCAATTCTAGCAATTCTCAGTAAATAAGGCACATCAACGGTGGGTAATAGTTAGTAGGTAATCAACAATCGGTAATTGCAAGATTGGTAATTAAATCCCGCTTGAAATCTAAGTAGCAGGAATCAGCAAGACAGGAAGTGCGATCGTAAATTCAGAACCTTGACCCAAAACAGAAACAGGGAATCAGTTTTATTTATGGTTTAGTAATTGGGGGTGTCGATCGAAAAGCTTATATCAAAATGATGGAGCGAGAAGCCAAGGAAGCTGCTGAAATTGGACGACCGAGAGTAATTGTACAAGACAACGGCCCAATACACCGATGCAAAGAAGTCCAAGAGTTATTGCCACATTGGGAAAATCAAGGTTTATATATCGTCTTTTTACCAAAGTATTGTTCGGAAATGAACCCCATTGAATTGGAGTGGCAACACATTAAGAAAGATGAGTTATCAGGGCATTTGTAGCAAATATTAATGCTGATAAATTTTGACATAATTTATCAATTCTGGAAAAAAGATTCGGAAATCTGATTCAAGCTGCTGGTAATTAACTGTTAAATCTTCTATGCCACTTGCTAAATTATTCGATCGCTTGATTCGGGCAGACATTCTAGCAAGAGTGATACCAATTTCGGAAATTTCTTGATAGGATGACAGCAAATCGCGAGCAATTATTGTTGGCAGTACGCGCTGGAGAGATGCAGGCAATATCTCGCGATTGTCTTGCAGAATATTGTAAGCGTGCCGTGCAAAATCGCGCAGCGGAACATCTGAATATTCCCGCCAATTTTTAGCTAAAAAGTGGTCGTAAAATACATCGACTAAAACTCCAGCAAACCTGCGTCTCTGGGACGAAATCAAACTTTTACTCGATCGCACTATGGCGTGAGAGTCGGTGTAAATATCTACTTTGCGATGCAAATCGATACCCTTAATAATTTCCCGATCGTACAGTTCGATCGCCGAACCTTTAACAAAATCTCCTAAGAGATTGCCAATCAGCGATTCAGCAGTTCCTTCAGCTAAAAATAGATGAGCTAAATAATTCACGATTTATATAAAAATACTGCCAAGGCGAATGCTATAGATTTACCCTAGGCGATTGCTGTTGGTTCCCAAAAAGCTAAGTCTGAATCCTCAGATACTCAAATTAAAGTACCGCCGCAACTCGAACCGCAACCAGCGGTACAGCCGTAACAATAAGCAGCAGTTTGCACCTCTTGAATCAAATCTAAAGTGCCAGCTTCCAACAATTTAGCTACCGTTATTGTTTCACCGCTAGCAGTTTTAGCGGGCAAATTTTCCATTTGATTAAAATCGCAGTCGTAGACATTGCCTAAATAGTCGATCGACAGTTCATTTCGGCACATTAAATGTTCCACAGTTCCCGAATTAAAATTATCTTCCAAAAACCTCAAATAAGGCTTGTCGAGTTTTTGATGTGCCAAATGAAACTTCGTCCGTCCCACGGGTAGATTAGTAATGGCAAACAGTTTGTTGAAACAAATCCCAAAATGTTCTGCCAAATAAACCTGATAATCTTGCTCTAACTTAGTTTGTTCTGGGGCTAGCGAAAACCGATCCATCGCAGGTATTGGCGGATTGTAAACTAAATCCAAAATTAAGTTGGGATTTTTCCCGTATCCCAATTGATTCAGCTTTTGCAGCGCCAGAATCGAACTGTCAAACACACCTTTGCCGCGCATTTTGTCAACATTATCAGCCAAATAACACGGAAGTGAAGCAACAATTCGTAATTGGTGTTGCGCGCAGTATTCGGGAATATCTTCAAAGCCTTTTTCAAAGTA
>JBOFTL010000032.1:0-3478 GCA_051652045.1 Microcoleus sp.
TAGGTGGAGACTTCTGCCAACATTCTGTTCAAATTTGAGACGATCGAAACCAAAACACGTTTACAATAAATTCTGTGGTTTATGCCGAATTTCCATGTCAAACTATAGGTACAACGGCAGAAGTACGAAACTTGCGGGAATGGGTGAAAAATCAGTAATTTAGCAGCTTACCACCGCAAGCCTCGCGCATCGGAAAAATCTGCATTTAACATCGCCCCCGGATCGAATACAGCATCAGTTAAATCGGCCTTTCTAAAGGAAGTTACCGATAATTTTTCTATTTCTTCAACAACGATAAAAAAGCCGATCGCCGCCAACCCAAGAATTACCCCAGAAACCGAAAACAAGACAATTCCCCTAATAGTATCTCCGCCCAAAAATATCACAATACCGTTAGCTCCGATCGCAGCAGCAGCCCCAGCCACAGCCCCAGCCACAATCCCGGCCTCGCCCCGAGTCGCAGCAATCGCAGTCGCCACCACCCCAACCACCGCCGCCGCCCCCGCATCCGCACCCGCGATCGATCCCGTCAAAGCCCCAGCTAGCGTAACCGTCACCGCAGTCACCCCAGCCCTAGCAATCAAAGTTCTCACCCCTCTCCGGCTTTGTCCCATTCTGGCGTTCTGAAAATTTGCTCCTTTTAAAATCGCCCCAGTGAAATTGCAGCCTCGAATGTCGCAACCGCTGAAATTCGCCCCTGACAAGTCCAGATTTTTAAAAGAGCGATTTCGCAAGTCTCGATCGGTAAAATTGAGATTTTGAGGTTGGGTCATGCAATTTTGGATTTGAGATTTGAGATTTGAGATTTGAGATTAACAACTAAAGGCCTGGGGATTTGAGATTTGAGATTTGAGATTAACAAACCAAAGGGCGTTTAAAATGAATCCTGTGGTTTATGCCGAATTTCCATGTCTGCTATCTCCGAATCTCCATTCTCTCCCGAAGAAATCGCCTCCGAAGGCATTAAGCCCGAAGAATACGAAGATATAGTGCGTCGCCTCAACCGCCATCCCAACAAAGCAGAATTGGGAATGTTCGGCGTCATGTGGAGCGAACACTGCTGTTACAAAAATTCGCGACCGCTATTAAAACAGTTTCCCACAGAGGGCGATCGCATTCTCGTCGGCCCCGGAGAAAATGCCGGTGTTGTAGATTTAGGCGAAGGGCTGCAATTAGCTTTTAAAATTGAATCCCACAATCACCCTTCAGCAGTCGAACCTTTTCAAGGTGCAGCAACTGGAGTTGGAGGAATTCTGCGGGATATATTTACAATGGGTGCACGCCCGATCGCACTTTTGAATTCCTTACGTTTTGGCAACTTAGACGATCCGAAAACTCAGCGGTTATTTAAAGGAGTAGTATCGGGCATAAGTCACTATGGTAATTGCATCGGTGTGCCGACAGTTGGTGGCGAAGTTTACTTCGATTCCGCCTATTCAGGCAACCCCTTGGTTAATGTCATGGCCTTGGGTTTAATGGAAACTCCAGAAATAGTTAAATCCGGCGCTTCAGGAATCGGAAATCCAGTGCTTTATGTCGGTTCAACTACTGGCAGGGATGGCATGGGTGGCGCGAGTTTTGCTAGTGCCGAATTGACTGACAAATCTATGGACGATCGGCCTGCCGTGCAAGTAGGAGATCCGTTTTTAGAAAAGTCTTTAGTTGAGGCTTGTTTGGAGGCATTTAAAACAGGTGCAGTCGTCGCCGCCCAAGATATGGGTGCGGCAGGAATCACCTGTTCGACATCAGAAATGGCTGCGAAAGGTGGAGTTGGAATTGAATTCGATTTAGACAAAGTTCCCGTACGCGAAAGCGGTATGGTTCCCTACGAATACCTGCTTTCGGAATCCCAGGAACGGATGTTATTTGTTGCTGAAAAAGGACGAGAACAGGAATTAATCGATATTTTTCACCGTTGGGGATTGCACGCCGTTGTTGCAGGAACAGTGATACAAGAGCCGATCGTCCGCATTTTATTTAAAGGTGAAATTGCAGCAGAAATTCCCGCCACTGCTTTAGCAGATAACACGCCAATTTATCACCGCGAGCTGTTGACAGAGCCACCAGAATATGCTAAAAAAGCTTCAGAATGGACGGCAGATTCGCTGCCGGAAGCCACAGTTGCCGGCATCGAAATTAACGGTAATTTGCAAACTTGGAATCAGATTTTATTGCAGCTTTTAGATACACCCTCGATCGCATCTAAACGTTGGGTTTACCGCCAATACGACCATCAAGTACAAAACAATACAGTTGTTTTGCCGGGAGGTGCTGATGCTGCGGTTGTTCGATTGCGGCCCTTAGAAATCCCCCTTACCAAAGTAGTACAACAGCAACCAGAGGCGATTTCCCAAGTTGTAGAAATTCAAGAAGAAGCAGAAGCAATTCCCCTATTTAAACAGTCACAAGGTAGAGCAACTCCCGAAGT
The DNA here is from genome assembly GCA_051652045.1 of Microcoleus sp. Lineage (GTDB taxonomy): Bacteria > Cyanobacteriota > Cyanobacteriia > Cyanobacteriales > Microcoleaceae > Microcoleus. The sequence continues at coordinate 2,429 of JBOFTL010000032.1, forward strand.
TTCTCCGACGGTCGATCGCGAGGGGCATAAAGTAGTAATTCCCGGAGTTGCAGCTACCGTTGATTGCAATTCCCGCTACGTTTATCTCGATCCTTACGAAGGTGCAAAAGCAGTCGTAGCGGAAGCAGCGAGAAACTTAAGTTGTGTGGGTGCCGAACCTTTAGCAGTTACTGACAATCTGAATTTTGGCAGTCCCGAAAAACCCGTAGGATATTGGCAGTTAGCATCAGCTTGTCGTGGCATTGCTGAAGCTTGTCAGGAGTTAAAAACACCCGTAACTGGCGGGAATGTTTCTCTGTACAATGAGACGATCGATTCTGATGGCAATCCGCAACCGATTTATCCAACTCCGGTAATCGGCATGGTAGGATTAATTCCAGATTTAACGAAGATTTGCGGTCAAGGTTGGCTCAAGAAAGGAGATTTAATTTACCTGTTGGGAATTGGAAATGTCAATCCAGCAGAAAATCCTGACAATCCAGAACTAACATTTTTTCAATCCAGCCATGCGGAATTGAAAACAGAAAATCTCAAAGATGCTGCTTTTGCCACTCTCGGAGGTTCGGAATATTTATCGGCAATTCACGGAATTGTTGCGGGGAAACCACCAATTATTAATTTTGAATTGGAAAAGAAAGTGCAAGCAGTTTGTCGCGATGGCATCCGGCAAGGTTGGGTTGGTTCCGCCCACGATTGCGCCGAAGGAGGAATCGCGATCGCCCTTGCAGAATGCTGCATTGATGCTAAAATGGGTGCAGAAATTCATCTCAATTTCAATTCAGCAAAAGTCGGGCGGTGGGATGAAATTTTGTTTGGTGAAATGGGAAACTGTATTGTAGTTTCCGTCGCACCAAAACATCAAGAAGTTTGGGAAACTTACCTGCAAGAATATTTGCCGAAAAAGTGGCAAAAAATCGGTTTAGTTGGAGGCGCTGATTCACATTTGAAGATTGTGAATGGCGATAATCAAGTGTTAATTGAAGTGGGGATGAGCGATATGGGTGAGAAGTATGGGAGTGCGATCGAACGTCGGATTGCATCTGTTTAATT
>JBOFTL010000033.1:0-3731 GCA_051652045.1 Microcoleus sp.
AACCGTCCTTTTGCCAGAAACTCCCAAACTTCTTCATCAACATCAGGAGGATCGTTTTCCGCCCAGTGCAGCCATCCCAACCCAGCAGATTTACTTCCCCCCAATGCTGTAATATGTTTTAAGCCGGTCCAAATTAATACCTTGGCGCAATCTGGTAAGTTTGGTTTTAGTTTAGGTTGTAAGTGAATCCTGCCCTCAAATTTCAGTTGGGCATTAGCTGGTGAGGTTTCTAAAAAGAATAGTTTTTGGTCTTTTGCCGTGCGACGGTAGCGATCGATCGTGACACCCGGACGCAAAACTTCAGGAGGCAAGTTATCAGGATCTTCAGTATAAATTAAATCGTCAAAAATTGCACGGGATGGCAAGGCTGGATTACCAAAAATTTGACAAATTAAGCAGTGATGATGTTTTTTGCCAGCGATCGCATCTGTAAATTCATATTCCTGACGCTCAAAATTTCCCGATATACCTGCTCTTTGGGGACACATGGTTTGAGGATTGGGAGATTCACAAATTGACCAGCCTAAACCTCTAGCAATCTTTTCACATTCGTGACGCAAGCGACCTTTAAGTTGAGAAGCAGGAATCAATAAATTTTTTTCAGCATTACGGACAATTGGCTTATCTGCTAAACTACCGGATGAACCACCCGCACCTACACACAAAGCTGAATCGACGATTGCAACAGTTAAAATTGGTATGGTTTCCACGGAATTAGATAATTGCTGTAGATCGATCATGAGTTAGTCTCCGAGATTGCTGGTTTTTTATTTGCTAATGCGATATCTGTTTCATCAATAAAAGGGTACAAATCCACCATATCTTGCCAGATTGTTTCGTAAACTTTTTCTCTGAACATCCAGGGAGCGATATTTCCATTGTTGCTCTTGGCTTGACACCAAGGTTCTTCAAAATATGTTTTGAGAATATTTTGTTGTTCGCGAGTTTTGAGGCGAGTTCGGAAATAACGATAATTGAGGATAGCAGTCCGCTTACCCTGTTTTAGTAAGCTGCGAATTTGGTAGATTTGCGATCGCGGGAAATCAGAAAATTTCAACGCCTTAACTGCCTCAATTAATCCGCCCAGTTCGTAGAGTGTATATGGAGCGGCATACCGCTGCAATTTTGATTCTCTTATTTCTTTTGTTAACCCCTCTTGGCGAAATTCTTTAACATTCGATGAAATCATTGTCACAGACTTCATGGTTAATAGGTCAACTGTACCTCCATAGTAATTATAACTGTCTTTCAAAGATTTAGCTTTGTCTTTTGCAGATTTCAATAATTGAGTGTAGAGTTTTTCGGCATAGTAAATTGGTGTTTTGTAATCAGTAATCAAAACTCCAACTGACATACTTAGCTTGCACCTGCTCGATCGAACATTTTCTTCTTGATAGCGATGGACTGACTTATCGTCATGAGTTTCAGGTAAAGCATAGAGTCCGTTTCTTAGTGCTGCCATTTGTTTCTCAAATTCGCTGCCAATAGTTTGAGCAATTTCCAATGCTCGATCGGCCGGTACAATTAGTAGTACATCATCTCCACCAATCGCTAGGATTTCAAAAGGATGAACAATTTTCCCATTACGATTAATTGATTCTGGTTCGGTTAGATTTTCTAGCTTGCGCGGATTCAGATGGTTTGATAAAGCTGTATAAACAGCACTTTCCATTACCTGCAAAACATCATGACTAAATTGCTGATATTCTTGTGGAGTTTTAATCTGCTTCTGGATATACCCGCCCATGTTATTGACATCAGCAGAAATATACCCCACAAAACCATTACTGCTGGTTATAGAATACTTCAGCAATTCTCGATCGGGGAAAATTTGCGCCGATCGAGATGATTTACCAATTTCTTCAAGCCGTTTTGCTTCAACAACAAGGTTTTCAGGAATACCTAAATAATAGTCTTCTCCCAGTCCTGATTTATTCAAAAATTCCTTGAACTTAGTCACCCAGCTTTCAACAAAACCAGGTTCCCAATTTCGATCTAATTCTGTGTCTTGATACCATTGACTTTCTTGTTCTTTTTTCGCTATATCTCCCAGTATTCTTTTACGCCTTAAAGATTCTGATAAATAGGGTCTTCCCGGTAACTTATCTTCTCGAATCACAGCAGAACGATGTTCATTTTCATCGCGTATGAGGTAAGGATGAGTTTCATACATTGGAGGATAACGGCGACTGCTGCGATTAGCTCCCAATCCATCATTAGCATTACGCCGTTGCTGGAAAAGCGAGGCTAGTTTACCTGCTAGTTCGTTAAAGTTTTTGCGGTCTTTAAATGCCTCACTTAGCTGTTGAACCGTTTTATTTTTTTTAGTTTGTTTTTCTCGCGAATTACCAAAGTATGCTGCTACTAAGGGGTTAGTATGTACATCTTGTCTGAGATACCAATCTAGCCAAGGCTGATTTGCATCGCGTAATAAACCAAAACGAAGTTCCAACAGTCTAAATTTTTCACCAACAGCGCAGGAATTAGCAGTTAAAGTTCTCTCTGTGTATCGCTTTTCTATTGCATTAGCTAGGTCATCGACAAAAGCAGCCGGACATAAAGCTAAAATATTACCACCAGTCGAGTAAATTATTAGCTCTGGGATTAAAACTTCGGAAAATTTAGGAGAATTTTCATTTTCTAACAAGCAAGTATCTAACCATTGCCTGACTTGTTTGCACCAGTTTTTAGCCTCACTACGATCTGGTGAATCTGGAGATCTATCGCCTGCATTTGGTTCCCAACCAAAAAAAGCAGGTAAGTCAATCAGATTAATTTGATCTAATAATGCTGATGCGCCGCGAATATCTGGTAATTTTGGGGCTTCAAAAACATATTGTTTAATCTTGGTCGCCCCTCCATAAACTAAACCGATGGTAGTTTTTTGTTCCCAACAATCGCGATAATCTTGTTGTAATTGTTGGAGTGTTTCTGGAAAGTATTTCTCAGGAATATCTTGGAATTGCTGCAATTGTGCGACGATCGATCGTACCTCACCTGGTAAATCTTCATCTTTTCCGTTGTTCAAAGCCTGTCGCATTTGCTGCAACACAGGTAGTTCAAATTGAGGTTCGCGCCCTTCGCCCCAAGCCAGACACCAAGCAATACCGATCGCGATCGCACTCGAACAACTTTTCATACGCACACCACCCACTTCGGTTTAACAGCCGCTAGATTGCTTCAGCAATCGATCGTTATTCGACTTGTATTTTCATCCAATCGAATTATGATAACCTAAATTTTTCTCAAAATCGCTACTTATAAAAATATTATTTATACTTTTTGTTGCGATCGATTTCAAATCATTAAATAATATCAAATAAATTAAAGACTGTCGCGCTTAATTTTCATCCTAAATAAGGTGGGAACTTCCCACCTTACACATCAAGCGGGCGCGCAATTACTAACTCATGACTTGCGCATTATAACGATTTAACAAAGCTTTGAGATTGCTTAGTTTCACTCGTACGCGACTGTTTTACGCTATTTGTGCGTCAGTCCTATAAACTAACCCCCCTGCGATCGCCCTCTCATCATCATCCCCACACCCAAAATACCAAACACCACAGTTCCCCAAAGCGTAGCAGGTTCTGGCACCAATTCAGCATTGGCAACAAAAGGTTCTGCAGTGAAATTATCCATCGCAAAATGCTGATTTGTCGGATCGCTATATTCCACTTGAAAATTGGGCGCAATCCCCCCAGAAGAACTGAAATTCACTCGATCGATCT
>JBOFTL010000034.1:0-2978 GCA_051652045.1 Microcoleus sp.
GTATTGCGCAGGTATTCTTCTACCTTGTAACGCAATTCTTGCGCTTTAGATTTCGCTTGTTCTTGCAATTCCTGCGCTCGGGAAATTACTCGATCGCGCGTGCTTTCGAGGCGACCGATTAATTGGTCTGCTTCTTCAGGACTGAAATCTTCCCGCTGACCGAGCAACTGTACGAAAGTATCGCGATCGAATTGCGACAGGCGATCGCGCAAAGCCTCAAATCCGGCATCTCTATCTTCCAAAAGTTTTTGGAAATCGCGTTCAATACCTTCAGGATTCAATTCTTCTTTTCCAGTCGATCGCAAGTAATTTTCAATCCTGCTGCGCAAATCTTGAGACTGTTCTTTACCCGCAGCTTCTCGCACGATTTCTACAACTTCTTGGCGGATGCTTTCAAGCTGTTCGGCAATTTCTGCAGCCTGTTCTTCACTGAAGCCTTCGCGACGACTCAGAATCCCCGCAAAATACTTGGAATTCAACGCCTCCAATTGGCGCAAAACAGCTCCGGGAGCAGCTTCAGGATCGTAAATTACATCCCTAAATTCCCGCTTAATCGTCTCCCGATTTAAGTGCCAAGGTTGGGTATTTTTCAAGTAATTTTCAATATCAGCTTTCACTGTATTGAAAGGCAGCGCTGGCAATTTATCGCTAACTTGTGCGATCGCAGATTTAGCTTTTTCCGTGCCTTTTGCACTTAATTGCTGCAACTGACCGGAGATTTTTTCCACATCTAGATCCGATAAATCGGTGCGGGACAACACAGTTCCCACCAAAGCTTCAACGCCCAACTGCATCGCCCGATTCATGGCACTGCCAGAGGAGGATTTTTGTTCCTTATTTTCCAGAATTTGAGATAGCTTGGCGTTAAGTTCATCAGATTTCAGCAAATCGGGAGCTGCAAATTTGAGAAAATCAATTAACTCTAAATTCGGGTCTTGCTGCTGCTTGCTAAATGTTTTCTGCCACACGCTTTCAAGTTGGTCTGCCACTCGATCTATTTCTGCTTTAGAAAAGTCGGTGCGACTGCTGACTAAATCTACGAAAGTCTGGCGATTGACATTTTTTAAAACATCGCTTCCTGCCAAAGATTTGAGGTCAGGATCTCCCAGTAACTTTTCAAATTGACTGCTAATTTCCTTGACATCCAGCTTCGGTAACTGTATGGAACTCACGTAATCTTGCACCGTATCGCGAATGCTTTCCGGGTCTACAGCCGAACTCAATTCGCGGCGGACTGCTGCAACAGATGCTTCTACAGTATTCACCATGCGATCGCTTGCCATCTTGCCACCAATGGCCGCACCGGCACTTCCCATTACGCCTTGAAAGCCCGAAAATGCAGTTTTAATTAAAGAACCCATTAACGAACCGACGGCGCTAGAACCGAGCCATACTAGGGTTAAAAAGTAAGCAGACCAAATGACAACACCGATAATGGCTGCCCCGTCTATACTGGCGATCGAAGTTAGTTTTACTGCTAGAAAACAAGCCAAGAATAAGGCTATGTTAACAGTCACTAAAGCCCACGCACCTACTAAACCTTCAGTCTTGCGAATTTTAGTGCCAAAATTTTCTGATTCCTCATCATCATCATCATCTGGTAAAGCCTCGTCCCAGTTGGAGATTTTGGCAGCGATCGAGAAATTTGTTAGTAGGAATTGGAAGCCGAAAGCCATAATAACTCCGGCGATTAATGCTACAAAAAACTGAGGGCTTAGAAACATCAACCCTCCGATATTTGGGTGTTCGATCGGGATATCTATTTCTACTGGCATTTGAGATAGAATGAGTTGGGCAATGTCCGGCGACATTAATAACTCGCTTTCAAACATAATTTACCTCCTAAAGTTTGATGCGAAGTCTGGCATATTTGGGCATATTGAACTTCCCCCCTAACTTTTACCGAGGGGGTGGGGAACTCTTTAGAGGTTTTTTTTTCGTCAGGCTTTATCTTAAGGAAGCCGCGATTTGCGCAATTAGGACGATCGGTGAATCCGTCCTCTAGTTATGTCATGCTGATTACATATCATCGCTGTTAAAGCTGAAAAATAAATCTGCCTCTGGTCAGAAATTAGTTATTCCAAAAGGAGTAGAAAGTGAGCGATTTTAGATTGAAGGATTGAAGGATTGAAGGATTGAAGAAAGTAATCTAACTGATTGCAACTGTAAACTTTCGTTGTTTGTAGTTGCGCTTTAGCGCCGGTGGAACTCGGCATCCCAAGCAAAGTTTTGCGGCGAAGACAGCGCAACTACGAACCTTGCAAACTAAAGGTTATCCCATCCTTTCCCATAATCTAGAACCGGATAGTCTACCCAACAACTGCGCAACCAATCACGTCCATAATTTTCGAGATAGCAATGAATGCTACTCGTTGTCCAATCATAAGGAGATTCTGCCCTACCGTGTTTGACTGGGTTATAATGTAAATAATTAAGAGTTGTGTAATAATGTCGCTCTGAACGGATAGCGCGATCGCTAAAAGAATACCACACTTTACCCATCTTTCGATCTTCAATATTCCACTGTACGGCTAGAGGTCCGTGAATCGATCGAAATAGATGACTCAATTGCTTAAAATCAATAACTCGCACCAACAAATGATAATGATTGGGTAAGATAACCCAACCCAGTATTTCTATATCTGCATATACAAATTTCTCAAATAACAGATCTAAAAGTTGTTGTCGTCGAGATTCAGAATCGATCCGACATTGATGTTCGTAACAAGTGGCAGTTAAAAGATAAAGTTCGGCGTGTTGAAGTGGATGCGGTGGCGAATGAGAAGGATAGCCGTTGGCAAGTCTTTGTTTGACAATTTCTGCTTTTTGTTCGACAGTCAGTTTTCGATATTGGTACATTGTTCGCTGCGCTCTTTTTTCGATGGTTTATAATTAAATGTTGCTCGCAGTAGCGGTTCTTCGTTCGTTCGTAGTTGCGCTTCAGCGCCGGTGAGGTCTGGTGTCCCACCCAAGAAAGC
>JBOFTL010000035.1:0-8478 GCA_051652045.1 Microcoleus sp.
TGGGGAATGGGGAATGGGGAATGGGGAATGGGGAATTGGGAATTGGGAATACTATGTATGTTAAATTAACCAGGATTTTTGTAGGGCGGTTTGTTTTAGTATCGAATACAAATCTTATATCTGCTAAATCCGCCCCGCCCCAGCCACAATATAAAGGCCGATCGACTACGAAGATGTTTCTTCTATTTTGCGGTGCCGCATTAGGAGAAATAAAGGCAAAGCCAGGGAAACACCAACCAATAAGTTACTGGCAATATAAACCCACAAATTTTTCATTTTTAACCGCGAACCTTCGCTAAAGACAAACAGCCATAAAACTAAGGTTGACACTATTAAATCCCAGGCAAAAAAACTTGAAATATCATTAGCAAACAACTGTCCGAAAAAAGCATTGACATTCAACCCTTGTTGCCATAAAAACTTGACAAACTGGGATAGCGGTAAAACAGTGCCTAAAATACAAAGAACTAGGTACGCAGTTTTTAGCATGGCAAACACTCCATCTTCAACAGTATTATTAACTTATCATTTGGTAAGGCGCGCAGCGCGCATCTTACTACTCAGCATCACTGAGTGCTTGAATATCTGATTGCATAATTAAGTTAATGTTGCGCGAAATTTTGTCAATTTCCCAATTCCACCACTGAATTTCTAATAGTTGTGCTATTTCAGCATCGCTGAAACGCTGCTTGATTTGACTTGCAGGATTCCCGCCGACAATGGTGTAAGCAGGAACATCTTTTACCACAACTGATTTTGCAGCAATTATTGCACCGTCTCCTATTTTTACTCCCGGCATAATGACAGATTCGTAGCCGATCCAAACATCATTACCGACGATCGTATCGCCTTTAGTTGGCAGTTCCATTAGTAAATTCATGGCTGTTTCCCAACCATTGCCAAAAATAGGAAATGGGTAAGTAGAAATGCCGTCGAGTTTGTGATTGGCACCGCTCATGATAAACTTGACATTAGTGGCGATCGCGCAAAATTTTCCGATAATTAATTTCTGGTTGCCGTAGTTGTAAAGTACGTTTTTCTCGAAATTTTCCGGGTCGATCGGATCGTCGTAGTAAGAGTAATCACCGACAATAATATTGGGCGATTTAATCAAGTTTTTGATGAAACATACTCGCGGATGTTGCGCGATCGGATAAAGTTGATTCGGATTTGGCCAAAATTCTGCCATAATTTCCAATCTCTAAACGTTTGTAGTAAGGAATTCAGTCCTTTTCCAGATGTTTGTAGTAAGGACTTCAGTCCTTTTCCAGATGTTCGATAGTAAGGACTTCAGTCCTTTTCAATCGCTACTTGCACCTGCAAGTTAGTCAATCCAGCAACTTGCTTGCTAGCCTCTGGATTGAGATGAATTTTTACTTCGATAACTCGGCTGTCTAAATTTTCTCCCGGTTGATTGCTAAACACGTTTTGCTTGCTGACTTTCAAACCAATTTCTCGAACGCTTCCCGTCAATTCTCCTGAAAATGCTTGGCTGGTAACGACTGCTTTTTGTCCTAGTTTAATTTTGCTAATGTCCGTTTGGTAAATTTCGGCAACAACTACCATTTTTGCGGTTTCTCCTAGGTCTGCAATCCCGTCATCGCTAATTTTTTCTCCCGCGCGGGTGTGAATTTTGAGGATTTTTCCAGCCTTGGGACTGCGGATGTAAGCTTGGTTTAATTCAGTTTGCGCGCGTTTTAGTTGCGCGTTCGCGCTGTCGATTTCTGCTTGGGCTGCTTGCACGTCAACGGGACGGACTTCTGCTATTTTGTCGAGAGTCGATCGGGCTTCTTTGAGTTGTTCGCTGCCGCTTTCTTGGATGCGTTTGAGTGTTGCTTCGGCTTCGGCTAATTGTTGGATTGCCGTACTGTTTGTGCGGGCTAGATTGGCTTCAGCTTCGTTAAGTTGTTGTTGTGCGGTACTGTTAATTCGATCGAGATTTGCTTCAGCTTCTGCAAGTTGCTGTTTGGAGGTATTATTAATGCGCTTGAGATTGGCTTCGGCTTCTTTCACCTGTTGGCGAGTTGTTTCAAATGCCAGCTTTTTGCTATCCATTACCGACTGAGAAATTGCGCCTGCTGCTGCCAGTTGTTTGTGCCGCAGATATTCAGCTTCGGCATTATTCAATTCGGCTTTTAATTTGTTAATTGCTGCGATTTGTGCTGTTTTTTCGCCTTGCCATTGCGCTGCAATCCGGCTGACTGTTGCTGATTGCGCTTGCTTTTCTCCTTGCCATTGGGCAGTTATTCTGTTAATAGTTGCTTGCTGGGAATTTCGATCGCCTTCCCATTGGGCTTGCAGTCGATCGACTGTTGCTTGCTGGGCGGTTTCGTTCCCTTGCATTTCTGCTGCTAGCTTGCTAATCGTAGCATTTTGTGCTGCTATTTCTCCCGATTTAGCTCCGGCTTTGACTCGTGCTAAATTGGCTCGAGCAACTTTAACTTTTTCTCGAGCTTCCTCTACCGCAGATTGCAGTCGATCGCCCGCATCTAAAACCGCAATTAATTGCCCTGCTTTGACGAGATCGCCCTCTTTTACTAATATCTTAGCAAGGAGATCGCCGTCTAATGCCTGCGATACTCCCAAGCGAATTACCTCCCCTAAAGGTTGCAATCTTCCCAAGGCCGTAATTTTCCTCGGTGGCGGTGTTTCTGCTGGCAAAGGTTCATTATTTTTAGCTAATGATGCAAACTGAGAAATACCGTAAAATGTTGTACCGGCGGTAACGGTAGCGGCCGCAATTACCAATCCCATTATCACTCGATTTTTTGGCTTAATGAAAGATTGAAAATTCATAAGAAGGAAGAAGGAAGAAGGAAGAGGGAATGCACGACACGGATTCGGACACGGATACACGGATGAGTTATTTAGTATGTATCGGGGCTAAGGAAGAAGAGGGAAGAGGGAAGAAGGAAGAGGGAAGAAGGAAGAGTAACAACTGTCAACTCTCAGGTTTCAACTCCCTCCTGGTTTAGCAGGGATTTTTTTTCTAAATAAGCCAGCAGCATTTCTTTTAATAAAGTAGCTTGTTCCGCAAAAGATATTCTTTCTCCTTGATAAAATCTTCTTGCTACCAATCCGTCAACATAGTTGATGATAAATTTTGCAATTGCCGGATCGGAAATACCCAAGTAGCAGGCAACCGCTTCTTCGTAGCGTTTTCCTGCTACCTGAAGTGCTTGATTGTTCTCAATTTCTTTGCGACTTTTGTGTTGGCAAAAATCGAATGTAATTAACAAGTCTTTGAGAATGTAATCCTCCTTTTTGCATACGTAATCCATCAGGATTTCAATTTTTTCTGCTAAGGTTGGCGGATTTCCCAATTCCGCCACTGCTTCTTCTTTGGTGTCTTCATAGCTCAAGTATTCAATTAACTGCTCGAACAAGCTTTCTTTACTTGGGAAATAGTGGTAAAGCGTTCCTGTAGAAACTCCGAGCCCCGATGCTATTTCTCGCATTGTGATTGAGGAATAGCCTTTTTCGGCAAACAGATCGAAGCTTTTGTTCAACAATTCCTTGCGGTATGATTCGCGGTCAACTATTTTTGGCATGATTCGATCGATCTTAAAATTTTTAATTCTAGATCCTAGATTATCGAAAATTGAAGATCGATCGCTCTCATTAAAAAAAACTCGGTAAGTGGGAAGCTAAGTGTCTTCAGACTTGAGTTACTGACATTTCTATATCGAACGTCCGATACAATCTGTACGACTGCACAATAATCTTCAGACAGCCGTTAGGAAATAAATTATATCGAACAGTCGTTATGCTTTAATATTGCACGGAGTTGCAGAGTTTGTCAAGGCGGCGGGAAAAATTCGCAATCGAACTCAAAAATAAGCTGAGTAACTTGGGTTTGAGATTGCAGTCCTAGGGTGTGTTTTCAAAGTCTAGATCCCCCCAGCCCCAGCAGGGTGGATTGATTGTGACCGGATGATTGTCAGATAAATTTCCGTTTGCTGACATAATAGTACGAGCCTGATGGTCAGAACCGATCGCCCGTACTATCAAAAAATCTCAAAATCTCCCAATCTAAAATCTAAAATCTAAAATCTAAAATCGCCCAAGTGCGATCGAAAATAATCCCCGTACAATTTACATCTCGGCACGCACTCATTCCCCTGCAATTTCACCAATCCCAAACTGTCTAACTTAAACGCCAACATCGATTTTAACTGCACCGGAGATTCTGCCGCCACAATCTCTTTCATTCCCACCAATAACTCGGGATATTCTTCTAAATTCCACAATTGGCGGCGCAAATGGTCGCTGTAAATTCCCGCATCGTTAGTGGCAGTTTCTTTGAGTCGATCGAGCGTCAATTCCGATCGCGAAATGTGATATAATGCCACTCGCACTAAATACGGATGGCCGCCAACAATAGCCATCAATTCTCCAACTTCAGCCTCCGACCAATTCAAATTGTGACGCCCTGCTAAATCTAAGATTTGCTGCCGATCGAATTCCGGCAAATCGATGGGTAAACCGACATTAAAAGGCGATTGATTGATATTCATCGGGATGTAAACTTCCGTCGAGTGAACGACGATCAAACGCAGTTTTTTCCAGATATCCCGTCGCTTCGATTCTTCGTGCCAAGCCCGCAGCAATCCTAAAAAATCTTCGGCAATGTCGGGATATTGAAACACTCGATCTATCTCGTCCAATGCTAAAATTAAAGGACTGTCAATTTGCGGCAAAATGTATTTTTCAAAATAATCCTTGCAGTTAACTTTGCTGCCAAAAATATCATCCCAATAATCATCTAATTGATTTGGCAAACGCAATTCCCGCCCGACGTAAGCGCAAAACCACTTTAAAAATTTATCCAAGTTGGCAAATACCGCTTTATCTACTAACTGAAAAGTTAGCGGCACGGTACAGTAACCTTGACGCGCACCGCGATGCAAAATTCTTGCCATCAAAGAAGTTTTGCCCATTTGTCTCGGTGCTTTAATTCTAATTAACGCGCTGGGCTGTACGATCGTTTGATAACAACGTTCTTCGATGGGCGGGCGTTCTACATAAAATTGCGAAGCGACATCTATTTGTCCTCCCGGCAATTCCGGTTCGGCGGCGGGTAACGGAATTTCATCGCTACTAATTGGTAATAGTTTGTCGGATTTTAAGTCTTCCGCTGCTTCTTTAACCGCTGCGGGAGTTGCTGATAGCAAATCCAGAACTTCTTTGATAATAATTGAAGTGTCGGCTGGAGTTTGCCATTGCCTCTGTTTGATGCGGTACAGATAGCCCCGCAAATCGTGATTGAGAGGCGCGTCAAGCGGAAATCCGACGCGAATCGGTAAAATTATGGGTTTCTTGTCAGGGCGCGAATCTTGTAGTTCTTTTGCTTGTTGAACTTGATAAGTTAGCAGTTCGCTTTGACTGACCGTTGGTGGCAGCAGCAACAGCAAATAATCGCATTCTTTGATAAAAGAGTTAATGCGATCGAACCAATTATCTCCGAGTTTAATATTATTTTCTGCGGTAAAAACTGTATGACCGATCGCGCTTAAAGCTGCTACTAACTGGTTTCCCAACTCGCGATCCGGTTGTTCCAGGCGATAGCTCAAAAATACCTTAACACCGCTGTTGTTTTTAGCTGCATCTGTCGCAGGTGGCAAATTTTCCGGTTCTTCTAAATCTTCTGCTTCCTCAAGTTTAGCCGATCGATGGTCGCCCTCTGCCAAAGTCAAATCGAAAGCTGCAAATAACTGCCGAATTTTACTTAAATCCGCACCTTCTCTACCCTGCCGAATTTTGCTGACAGTATCGGAACCGACGCCGGACTCGGCCTCGATTTCCGTTAAAGTACCTCTTAAGTTATATCGATCTGACCATTCTTGGATCGCTTCGTTAAGTTTTTTTAAGCCAGCAGCCGTAAGAATGCGACCGCGATCGCGCTTGGATTTTAACACTTGAGTTGCAGGGGAAACGAAAGGAAAGCAGGAAAATTTACAGATTTAACTTCCTATATTAAGGGATTTTAACTGAGATTGTCAGTTCTCCGGCATTTAAGGAATTTAACTCGTCAGGGTTGTAGAGTCGATCGAATCCTCAAACAGCCTACTGTCAAGGGATGCAAAAATCAAGCAAACTGTATAAAAAAACTTTTGCTTAACTCCCCAATCTCCCTTTCCCACAGATCGGGAAAATTTTAGAGTAGGTATATCAAGCAAACAAGGGGCAGTAAAATGAACAAAATTTTACACCGACTGCTGATGGCAGCTTTAGGAACCGCAGCGATTTTCACCATCAATACGCTAAATGCTGTAACCGAAGCATCACCTGCTGCGGAACTCGATCGCCCAGAAATTCGTCAAGATAAAATTTTTCCTGTTTCCGTAACGAATAACATCGTATCCGATCGATTATAGAAGGATGTAGGTGTTAGGTGTTAGGTGTTAGGTGTTAGGTAGTAATCAATAAGTATCGAACATCAAATCTAAAATTTCAAACCTCAAACCTCCACCGGGAAGAAAGCAGAGGAAATCTTAGTAAAAAAGGATAAGATAAATTATGAAACTAGCACTTGAATTGCCACCAACTATCGCAACAGAATCCGACTCAATCTATGCCGATCCGATCGAGGCTTGTACGGCACTGGCTTGGGTAGAATTAGTAGCATTAAATTCTAGCAGTCTCACGGTCGATGATTGGTTGGCTTTGTGCGATGATATAGATAGCGGAGAGATTTACCGCTGCTGGTTTGTGTGGCGCGATCGCGAAGTTAGTGGCAATTGGGAAGCTTACGATCCTTTGAGCGACCGCCGATTTGTTGCTAAAGGAAAAGTGTTTATTAAAGCCGCGATCGATGCGATCGAAAATATCAGAGATCGAGTTCTAGGTGCCGAATAATTTGCGCTAACAAGCTCGATCGATTAAATCACTTTTTTAAGATACAAGGGGCGGGTTCGCCAACCATCTACCGGAAAAATAGATAACTTTGTAAACCCACCACTACAGGATTACTGCTTTGATCCCAACAAGCTCTACCGAGCGCTGACGATCCCGCAAAGACGATCTGCAAAAATCTACCCCGATCGGCAATGTCGAATTGTCAAGATTTCTCTATTGACTTAAGCAGCATAATATACACCAGTTTGCTCCATCAGTCAATATTTGTAAAATTTTTGTAAATTTCGCTACTTTTTGAAATTTAGCGCTATATTAAAGAAGTAGCGGATACACCAAATTCAATATAAGGAAAGTCCAAAATGAACAGAAATCGCCAAAACGTCAAACAAGTAGCCGAAACCCACCGCGCCAACATTCAGAAGCAACTGATGCACCGCTTGGAAGTAGCCAGAGCCAACGGCAACCAAGATTTGGTTCGGATTCTTGAAGACGAAATGAAACAGCTTTAAATAATCACCCACTAAAATCTGTCTTTTACAAAAAACCCGGTTCCTTCAAGGAACCGGGTTTTTTGTAGCTGTGTTATCCTGCTTTTGTAACTTCGGGCAGATGACAAGAATGAGTGACGCGCTGTCTGGGTTTTGGCTCTGTTTGCTAATTAAACTTAATATCCCGATCGCTAGAGAGATCGATCTCTGTAAGCTCTTCCTTCTTCCTTCTTCCTTCTTCCTTCTTCCTTCTTATTATTACAAAGCCTATGACCGCAGCTTACAATAATTTTATCGACTGGTGCCAGAACCGAGAAAATATTTCTGCCAGTGCCAAACATACTGTAGAAATTCTCCTGCAAATATCCGAAACTCCTGAGTGCGATCGAGCGAACAAGCTGCTTTCTAGCATCACAGAAATCAACCTCAAACGTTCTCAAATTACCGATCTCAGTCCCCTCTCATCTTTTACGAAACTTACTTCTCTCATCCTCGACAGCAATCAAATATCCGATCTCACTCCCCTGAAATCTTTAATTAACTTAAATACTCTAGTTTTGGATCTCAATCAAATCTCAGATATCGCCCCGCTTTCATCTCTCACAAATCTGACCCAACTCGTCCTCGATAGCAATCAAATATCAGATATCAGTCCGATCGCGCCCCTGACTAATCTTAACGTACTTATCTTATTTGACAACCGAATTGCCGACATCAGCCCCCTGAGAAATCTGACAAAATTACATACTTTAATTTTGTACAAAAATCAGATTTTAAATATCGAATCTCTGGCTAACTTGACAGATTTAACTACTCTCTACCTTTATAACAATCAAATATCAGATATCAGTTATTTAGCTAACTTAAAAAATCTAAAAACCTTGTTGCTGTTTGGCAATAACATATCAGATATTAGTTCGATCGCCCCCCTGACAAAACTTACTAAATTGGTATTATTCCAAAATCAAATTTCAGATCTCGCTCCCTTAGCACCTCTAACCGATTTAATTGAACTCAACCTCGGTAACAATCAAATATCCGACATCAGCCCGCTCAAATCGCTAACCAAATTAACTCAACTTTATCTGTTCAACAATCCTATTGTTGATATTAGCCCGCTGCAATCTCTCAC
>JBOFTL010000036.1:0-4997 GCA_051652045.1 Microcoleus sp.
AAGCAGGATAATCATTGAACGCTCCCCGATGAAGATCCGTTTGCCGAAGTATGTCGCTTGCCAAATTCTAGAAAATTAAGCTTTTGGAGGATTTTTTGAAAGTTTTCCAATGACTGCATTTTTGTGGCAGCGGGAGGTAAAGTTCCAGGCTACCCCAAAACCCAGGCGACCCCAAAACCTCGTCGCTAATCTCGGATGAACAGCAGGCCAAGGCACGATCTCGCGATCGATGCTTCTCCTCTTGGAGAGACTTCACTGTGTTTGAGCTGTTAGGTTGATTTTTTCCTTTCGCCATTTCCGGGCACTTCGTTTAACAGCTTCTATTTCCTCAAAATCTACTTTGACGACGGCAATTTCAAATTCTACGCCTAAAACTGTACTAACTTCGAGGAGTTCTACAAAACTGGCACATTGATAATCTGTATCTTCGTACTGCCTGACTCGCTGTTCTTCAATCCCCAGTATTTGAGCTAGTTCTTGCTGACCGATCTTGGCTGCTATTCTCGCTTTAATTAAAGCATCTGGTAGCTTATTTAGGCTCTCAATTTTAATTGAAATTTGCTGATTGCGATCGCAATTGATCAGCGTTTCGTATTCAGTAATTTCTGCTTGTAAAGCCATCAGGTGAGATTGTTTGACATCGCGAGAAAGTTGCCAACCATCATGGTCTTTTTTCTTCAGTTCTTCATCTCGCTCTAACGCCTCGATCGAACTTTCAAACCTGCGGGCGCATTCTCGGCTGGATTCGTACTCTTTTTCATTTTTAATCATAAGTCCCCCTGAATGGGAGTTGAAACTAAGCAGGTTAATTGGCGACAGTTGGACAGTTCTTTCAAAACGCGAACGCATTGCAAGTTGGGACAACCCGATCGGTTTGAGCGCTCCGCGCCGAAATTCTCGAACTGTAAAAATAGGTGAGAATTTCCATGCTGCTAATCCACCTCAATTGGGAAAGCCTCAATATTATAGAGAACGAAGAAACTTCAAAGCTGGAATATCTGAATTTTGAAAGAAGGTATAACCTCCACCGAGCCTCAGAAATGTGCCAAACAGAAGGGGGGAGAATGCACCTGTTGTTGAAGCAAATTTTTCTCAACCTTCCGGTGCAAAACTTTCTAGAAAAATATCCCATTTTTGGTAGCTGCATCGAACAAATACAGCTACAGTACCGGGAAACGATCGGGCAAAATACCTCGCAAGTATACCAAGATTATCTGGTCAAGTGGCTCTGGGAGAAGTATCTGATTTGGGTGCAAGTAGACCTCATAGCGATCGAACCCGAAAAATCCCGGTATCGATGTATCGATTGGACTTTCAGCGAAGGTAAGGTTCCAACAAAAGCAGCCGTACAGCAGCACTGGAAAACGCAACTCCCTCTATTTCTGCTAGCGAAAAGTTACGATGTTTTGCCAGAAAATCTCAGCTTTACCTACTGGTTTGTATGCGGTAGCAATGCACTTGTAGAGTACGAGTTTGAGTACGATACCGCACAGTTTAATTGCTGCGGCGAACGCTTGCACGAAACGCTAAACAAGCTGACGGCAAAGCAGGTAAAAACAAATGAACCAGATCGATACTACTGGCAACTGGCCGAAAACGCTCCAGAAGTTGAAATTTGAGTGACAAGGGCGATCGTACTTGCTGGAAAATTAATTTTCTCGATCGAGTCGCGATCGCTCTTTACGGCAGGCTCGATCGTTATTTGCCGGTCGCCCTTGTTTGCTGCCTCCAAAAGAACTCATGCCACCTCATTTTTTTTGAGTTCAAATCGACCAGACAGTCAGCAATTTTTTACGCAATTTTCCGGCTGCAACCTGTACTCGACAACTACCGAATCCGAGACATTAACATCCGAATTGGGAAGCTTCAAATAATAAGATACCCACGCATTTTGATGGTCTAACTGGTTGCTGGTACTCGGAGCAAAAAAGAGGGGAATGCAAGGGGTGTGATTGAAGCCATACTGCCCGAAGTAAGTTTCTCTGATTAACGGCAAATGCGGTACGTTGTCCGGCCGATAGTACAAAGCATCTGGGTCGTAAAGCGTCAAATCCATCCTTGCAAAAACGCTAATGCCGTTAATCCTGAATTTCTGGCAAGTCGCGATCGCCACCCACTCCTTATCCCAAGGGTCGGGAGAAGGCGAAATAATTCTCAAAGCAGGATTTATATTCTCGTAAAAAACCCATTTATCGGCCAAAGGTTTCGCGTCGCAGTGGAAGTGAATTGGGTCGGGTAATGTTGTTAAAAATCTCATGGCTGCCTCTCTCAATAAGGATAAAACTCTGACTGTGAAGGCGGGCTGAAATTGCCGGGATTTGCAGGAGTCGTGCCGCCGCTTTCGATTCTGCCGTTATCCGCACCGGCAGGCGTTGAAGCAGGATTAGCAGGGGAAAGGGGCAATGAATTATTAACCGATCGCGGTAAAGTTACAGCATTTGAGGGAGCAGGAATTGCTGTTGGGAAAACGGCAGCAGGCAGCAAGCAATAAGTGTAATAGCGCGCTGCCATCGCACTTCCAAACATCACGGTTCCTGCCGGATACGTGCGACAGTTTTGCCCCGTTGCTGCTGGAGAAGTCCCCGTACTGTTGCTGGAATTTTGGGGTCGATCGAATCCCCCCGGCGAATTGAAAAAGTTGCCTCCATCAGTCGAAACGGTCGATCGAGCCGACGGGCCCAAAAAACCGCCATCCCCACTGAAATTGCCACCGGCAGAAAAGGGCGTTTCCCCCAACGGCGGAGCGCCAAACAAGCCGGAGTCCGAGCCGTTTTCTGGCGGCAAAGAAGGCGTCCGTGCTGGCGGGCCGGACACTGTTTGTGCCCTCAACAAATAGCGGTTGGGAACCGTTGAAGGGTCTTGAGACATTACGATTATTTTGTAATAACCGCTCGACGGCGGCACGAACGTAAAATACGGATGTTGGCTGAAAGCGACCTGTCGGTTGGCAGGATCGAAAATCGCAAAAACCGGATTGAAACCGCGCACTTCGGCTCGAAAATCAAAGAGAACTTTGTCGCCCGCATTCGCCCCAAATAAATGCTCTTCCCCTCGAAGTTCTCGAACGGGATTGCCGCTTTCCCAAAAGTCGGTAAAGCGGTAAATCGGGCTGTTCGCCCTCAGCGCACCGACAACGGGTTCGTTATCCTTCAGTACGGCGGCAACAACTGGTTTCACAACGCACAACCAAGCTGATGCAGTTAAAATTGTTGTCCAAATAAGCGATCGTTTCATTGTTTTTCCTCATTCAAAATCATCAAGTTTTAAGGCTTCATGCAGTGGCTCGATCGAAAGTAACGCGCGATCTAAAACCAGCAAGCGGTAGGTCAATTGTTAAACTTCAAATCTCAATTCGATCGATCGCGCTTTTCTAAAATCAATTGGGAACCGGGATGTACGCCTAATTCGCTCAAAGTACCGACTCTCAATTGCAAAACAGCATCTACCGGATGCGGGTAATACACCGCTTCGCAATCGGAGTGCGGCGCGCCGTAACGGACGAAACAGGGTTTGACATTCGGTGCGATTTTGAGGACAGTTCCCGATCGCAAAAACGCTACGTCAACAGCAGCTTCCATATTCGGCGTGACTGCGGCGGCTCTTGAAGGAGGGTCTACAACAAACATCATGCCCCGATCGTCCGGCAGCGGTTCTCGAAACTGCAAGCCCTTCTCTTTTTCCTCCCGAGTGCGGGCGATTTCTAACTCGATCCGCCTGCTTCCCGATATCAAATAGGCTCCTACTGGCAAGTGCTGCGGCTGTCGGGAACGGTACTGTAAGAAAGCGCGCAGCGCGACGGCTGAAGGCAGTAAGAACAGCAAACTCCAACCCAATAAAGTATTGGCTGCAAACACAGTTTTCCAAAATCTTTGCCCGTCAATTTTTAACCTATTTATCAACATTTTCTTAATTCCTCCTGGGCCGATCCAGACCTCTAAATGGGTTGTTGTTATGGAATCGATCGACATTTACTCAATTCCTAATATTTAACTGTTGTCTGCTTCAAGATGGGCTGTTGTTATCGAATCGATCGAATTTATTAACCGATTATTCCCAGCATTTTGTACGCCGATCGTAGCGGTGTAGAACGACCAGAGCTATCAACTTTTACTCGATACTTCTTCTCCCCAAAAATTAGAAAATACGGGAGCGAATAAACTCGTATCGGGACTGGAAGCGGGCACGGAAACGTAACGCGATGAGTTTTCCATTGCCAGGATTCTATCTGTATCCCTCACGAATAAAGGCACGATCTTCTTCCTCTCTTCTAAAAAATCGTTCAGTTCCAATTTGACGATGCCGCGCCAAGTTTGAGAGGCAACCGACAGCGGTAAAGCTAACAAATCGTTTTCGGGTAAATTGACTAAATCCCTCAATTTTTGAATCGGTTCCCGATCTTTTTTATTCCACAGTGAAAACTCGGATGTTTTACCGCTCAAAATCTGAGCGATTTCTCTAGCTTTTTTTTGAGCTGCGGCTTCTACCATGCGGGCGAGTTCGGCTCCCACAAAGTTGTTGGTGGCGTTGAGCAAAATCTGCCAGGAGCGGTCGGAAAGCGGAGATTCCGAAGTGTTTTCGTACCTGCGATCGAACCGGGCGGCGTGGAGTTCTACAATTTGTTTGCGCTCGCAAGCTTGCGGGAATCCGACGTAGAAAATCGCGTCGAACCGGCCGGAACGGGTTAGTTCGGGAGGCAGTGCGGCGAGGCGGTTGAGAGTGGCGATCGCGAAGGTGTGGCTCGTTTTATCTTGCAGCCAAGACAGCAACTGACCGAGGATTTGAATGCTGTTGCCCGACTCCCCGGAAAGGGAACTGGAACTGGCAGAAAACAGCTTGTCCAACTCGTCAAAATAGAGCACGCTAGCTCCGATCGCTTCCACCCGCTGCAAAATGCAGGACAAATACGCGACTCCAGAGGCAATCAAAGCGCCCGCATCGACGCTCACCAAAGGTACGCCCAATTTAGCAGAACAAACGGAGGCGGCAAAGGTCTTGCC
>JBOFTL010000037.1:0-5602 GCA_051652045.1 Microcoleus sp.
CCGACGAGGAAATAACCGTGTGCCAAGCCGATTTCTAGACCTCGAACTATGGGCGAGAGTCCTTTGCGGTAGGCGGGCAAGTTGCCAATGAATGCTTTGGTGAAATCAGAAGCACTGATGGGAGTGGCTAGATGACCCGTGAAAGGGTCGCCGTTAAAGGGTTTAATAAGCTCTGCATCTCTGGGATCGGCCATATTCTGTTTGTCCTCGCTGTTGAAAAAAGTTGAGGCGTTGAACGCACCCCATCAAAAGCAAAGCTTTTAGATGAGGATTCTTAATTGTTCAAGTCATATTTTACGCAGGGAGGTGTTTCAGATTTACATTATTAACAGCTAGCTTTAGAAAAGTTCACGTTCTGTAGCATTTCTCTCACTTCATGCAGCATTTTCCAGTACGCGCGGCGAAGCTATCCCCGAGGGAATCCCGCGTTAGCGAAGCCGTCGAACAGGATCGCAGCTATTTCGGACAGTCTCAGACGCATCAAGACCGAAGCAACCGAGTTTTTTACCGAATCTGCCGGTGAAAGTGAAATATTCTCGCGAACTAAGTCGGTTTAAATCCCGGCCTGAAAAACCTCGCTTTAAACGATCGACTGTCAACTGTCAACTGTCACCCGTCAACTGTTTACTATTTGTTACGTTTTGCAGAATTTTGTTGCTGTCCCTTATACCAGAAAGCCAGTCGATCGGGCGACACTCCAAGGAAATAGGCAACAATTACCATTTGATTGATAACAGTAGTTTTGACGACCCCAAGTTTCTGCCAGCGGCGGGCCGACGTGAGTGCGGGCTGCGATACTATTTCAATACGCCCGCATTTTTGTAAGCGGCACACTAATTCAAAGTCTTCCATCAACGGCAAGTCGGGAAAACCGCCGATTTTTTTAAAGGTAACTGCTAACAAAAAGATCGCTTGATCGCCGTAGGGAATTTGTAACAAGCGCGATCGCCAGTTGACTCCAATTTCTACTAAACGCAGGAGCGGACTGCGATCGTCAATTGCCAATTCAAAAGCACCGGCGACAGTGTGAGGTTTAGCGAGGGCGAGGCGCGCGTCAGAATCAAAACCGTCGGGCAATAGAGTATCTGCATGGAGAAACAGCAAGATATCTCCTGCTGCTGCTGCCGCACCTGCATTCATTTGGGCGGCGCGGCCTGGATTGGTAGAGATAACTCGGACACCTAAAGATTTGGCGATTTCAGGAGTGCCGTCTTTGCTGCCACCGTCGGCGACAATGATTTCTACATTTGTGGCATTGCGGGCTGTGGAGATCGATCGAGCAATTCTTGGTGCTTCATTTAATGTGGGAATGATAATGGAAATTTTGAGATGGGGATTTTCTGGCATAAAGCGCGGGCGAGTTTGGCTCTGATTAAAAATTTGTAATTGACCGCTGGTTCGTAGTGTAGACTTTAATCCGCAACATATTGCGGTCGATCGAGTAGACTTTAGTCCGCAACATATTGCGGTCGATCGACCGGACACAATTATATATAAATCCCCAGCGAATGTCAGTCTTGAGCCAATTTAAAAAAAGTGCGCTTTTTGAGTGTTTCCGCGCTTGGGACTATTGTCCCAAGCGCTGTCTGAACCACTGGATTTGGTCAGACAAATACAATTACTATATTATGACGGTCGCGTTAGCAAATCAAGTGATTTTAGACAAAAAACGATGATAATTACTAATATTTTATTTGTTAAAGATCGGATTAGCTTATTCTTGTATAATGGGTAATTGGTAATGAATAATTGGTAATTGGTAATGGCTTGTATGACCTCGATCGCGCTTCACAAAAAGCGCTAGAGAAATTTTGAATTTTTTGCCACACGATCGACACCACTGCACTTTAGTGCAATTTTCCTTGCCGACTGCCACAAAAATATTTTGCGAACAGATGCAGGACGGAATCCAGACAATACCTTTATTCTAAGAAGAGGAGGGATTACCAAACTGACGGTGTTGTGCGGCAGCGATCGAACTAAGTAAGCTCAGCTAATTAAACGCAAGATTCCAATCGCCCAAAGGCTTACTGAATTGAGGTTTTAGGTTTGAGGTTTGAGGTTGAAGGTCTGAGGTTTTAGGTTTGAGGGAAGGAACCCATTTCCTACCACCTTCTTCCCTCTTCTCTCTTCCCTCTTCCCTCTTCCTTCTTCCTTCTTCCCTCTTCCTTCTTCCCTCTTCCTTCTTCCTTCTTCCTTCTTCCCTCTTCCTTCTTCCTTCTTCCTTCTTCCTTCTTCCTTCTTCCTTCTTCTTATGCCCCAGACTTTAACTCAACCTGAAAAACAAATCTTTTTAGTCGTCGATGACCATGCGATGGTTTTAGGCGGCACGGTTAACATTCTGAAACAGGAGTATCCAAAGGCAGATATTCTGACAGCTTCGACGGCTCAAGAAGCCCTGCGACAGATGGAACAGGCGCACCCCGATCTCGCGATCGTGGATTTGGTGATGCCACAGGAAAGCGGCCAAATCGCCCAGACAAATTCAGGGCTGCAACTGGTGAAAACGCTGATGGAGAAATATCCGAATTTAAATATAGTCGTGCAAAGCGCTCACGTTCGCACCTTGATTTGGCTCAAACCGTCGATCGACAATCACATGGGCGGATTCACGGTTGTTGATAAGAGCCAACCGATGAAAGATTTGCTGGCAATGGTAAATTGGGCGCTGCACGAGCGGATTTATACACCTAAAGAAATCCGCAACGGCTTGCAGCTCAAACCCGCCTGGATGCAGGTGCTGCAATTGGCTTTTCAAGAAAGCTTGCAAGATGTGGCGATCGCCAAACGGATGAATGTTTCCGAACGAACCGTGCAGTATTATTGGACTAAGATTCGAGATGTGCTAGACGTGTATCCCGACGATGACAAAAATTTGCGGATTCAAACGGAATTGCGGGCGAGGGAAGAAGGACTAATTGATTGAGAGTTGATAGTTGATAGTTGATAGTTGATAGTTGATAGTCGATCGATTGATAGTTGTAGTGCGAGCATCGGGAGCTCGCTCGCGATCGATCGATTGGTAGGGGCGGTGCCCCCGTGCCCGCCCTCTTCGTTGATAGTTGAGAGTTGATAGATGAAGCGCGATCGATCGCAGGCAATTAGAGCAGATATCTCAATTTGGTGGCAAGGCACGAATTCCCCTGAGTTCTTCAACCGCTAAGTCGGTTACTTCAATGGAATAGGCAGTCATGACAAGATAATTTTGAGAGGATCGTTATCAACTTACATTCTTTCCTAAAGTGTCACATTAATCTCTGCGCCAAATTTTCACGCATTTCATTGACCAACCGTATGAAAGCAGATATCTCGACTTGGTGGCGGGGTTCGCTTCCAGGGTTAATTTTGATTGTCGGTACGATCGCAGCTCGATTCGCGGGTGCGTTTCAGTTTTTAGAATTGGTAGCACTCGATCGATTCTTGCTGCTGCGCCCTCCCGAGGCAATGGACGAACGGATCGCGATCGTCGGTATCACTGAAGAAGATATTCAACGCGCTAAAACTTATCCGATTCCCGATCGCGATATTGCCGATTTACTCAAACGATTGCAGGCTTATCAACCGATCGCGATCGGGCTGGATATTGTCCGCGATATTCCGGTTGAACCGGGTAATGCCGAACTAACATCAGTGTTTCGCAACAGCAAAAATACGATCGGAGTGGAAATTGCTCTGCCCGATCGCAGTGGCTTTATTGTCGCACCTCCGCCAGCGCTCCCACCGGAACAGGTTGGCTTTGCAGATTTCGTTCTCGATGCGGATGGCTACCAGCGTCGGGGTTTATTGGGCACTGGCGCTCACAAATCCCAGCAAGAATACCGTTTTTCCTTCGCGCTCCGGTTGGCAGAGCGCTATTTAGCAACCCGAGGAATTAAGCTGGGTAATGGCATCCGCGATCCAGAGGCGATGCGCTTTGGCAATATTGAATTTACCAGAGTGGAACCAAACTCTGGCGGATATGTGGGGGCGGATGCGGGAGGAAACCAAATTTTGCTAAATGTTCGCAGCGGGCCAAAGCCGTTTCGCCTGCTTTCTCTGGAGCAAATCAAGGCGGGACAAGTAGATCCCAACTGGATTCGAGGCAAAATTGTGGCGATCGGGATGATGTCTTTTAGCGCGAAGGATTTGGCAAATTCCGGCGCGATCGCGGGTATCAATCCCGGAAGGATTTACGGAGTCGAAATGCAAGCCCACGAAACCAGCCAGATCCTGAGTACCGTGCTGGATGGGCGGCCGCTGTTGCGGGTGTGGGCGGACGGTTGGGAGACTCTCTGGATCGCGGCCTGGGGACTGTTGGGGCTGAGTTTGGGGCAGTTTTTGCGATCGCCCCGGACGATTTTGCTCGGGATTGGAATCGTCAATGTCAGCTCGATCGGGATAGCTTACGGGTTAATTTTGTTGGGTTGGTGGGTGCCGATCGTCCCTGTATTGTTCGTGCTGGTGTTGAATGGGGTTGGGATGACAGCAGGGTTATTTTACCGCCACGAACAGGAACTGCGACTGCGGTTGGAGGAGCGTCAGTTTGCGATCGAACTAACTTTTAATGCGATTCATAGCGGGCCTTTACAAACATTAGTGGTGATTTTAAGAACAGCTAGGGAGCAAGATCCACCGCCGCTATTTTTATCAGATTTGCAACGCCTGAATCAAGAATTGCGAGCAGTTTACGGATCGTTACAGCGAGATGCGATCGCGGATGAACCGCATTTGCGCATGGGTAGCGCGATCGAATTGGCATTACAAGCTCCATTGCATGAATTGCTCTACAAGGTCTATTCCAACGCGCTAGAACAAGAACTGCCCTACTTCCAAACGATTAAATTTAAAATAGTGCAATTCGATCCTTTGAATGCCGAGCATTTGCGGTTGGAACACAAGCGAGGACTTTGCCGCTTTCTGGAAGAAGCGCTTTGTAATGTGGGAAAACACGCGATCGACGCTACTCGCTTGACTGTAATTTGCGCTCAGGAGGGCGATCGACAGGTGATTCGGGTGGCGGATAATGGCAAGGGGAAACTGTCTGAAACAGAACCTGAAATTCAAGATTTAAACGCTAACATTCAATCTTCAGGATTAGGAACGCAGTTAGCAAAGAATTTAGCTAAACAATTAGGCGGAACGTTTCGGCGCTACCCAAATGTACCGAGGGGGACAGTGTGCGAGTTAAGTTGGCCGGTGAAACGACGGTTGTTTTGTTGACATTCTCCCCGCCGTAGAACGACGGGGATTCTAAACATCACTGTTTAGGCTTCCTCTTTCTGCGACTCGGCTTACTTGAAGGAGTTTCCCCACCCAAGCAGAGGTCGATGTCTCCAGAGGCGTTTAACGTTCCTGTGTGCCCCACAGTACGGAGTCCGAGCTCAAGTATATTCAAAGCAGCATTCCAATCTCGATCTTGTGTGTGTCCGCAATGATGACAAACGTGAGTTCTGACACTGAGAGATTTTTTGACAACTTTGCCACAGTTTGAGCATTTTTGAGAAGTGTAGTGCGGTGGCACGGCCACTGTGACCACTCCAAATACTTTGCCAAAATACTCAATCCATTGACGAAAAGTCGTCCAAGCTGCATCAGATATCGATTTAGCCAGATGTCGGTTTTT
>JBOFTL010000038.1:0-2269 GCA_051652045.1 Microcoleus sp.
AAAGATTGTTGATTTCGGTGGTGAAGATTTCCCTGTCCTGCGAAATCGGTCAACCTCCCCACCGAAATCAACCGGGCTTTCATCCCACACCAATCTGTAAACGATATGTTGTGGGGATTCCCGCCGAGCTAGCTAAAAATTCTTTACGCTCTCAAAGATAACTTAAGCCTGATTCCTTCTGACTTCTTTCTTCTGACTAATGACAACTGTCAACTAAGATGGCGGGCACGGGGGCACGCCCCTACCTGTCAACTGTCAATTGTCAATTGTCAACTATCAACTTCTTTCTGCTTATGAATGCTGCGAACAAATGTCTGAAGTCGCGAACCTTAGATCGGATTTTTAATCGTCGCTGGATGCCAATAGCATTGACTCTTAGCACTGGCATTAGCTTGTCTGTATTCGCAGCAAGTATGGTTTGGAATTGGGAAAATCAACGAGTGCGATCGCAATTCCAGGAACAGACATCCAGACTGAGTTCAGTCTTGCAGCAAAGCATCAACGATAATTTAGAAATCTTGCATTTCATTCAGGCTTTTTACAGCACATCTACTGATGTTAGCCGACAAGAGTTTAAAGCATTTATTCAACCCGCTCTTGCGAGACATCCTGCTGTCCATTCTGTTAATTGGATCGATCGCGTGCCTGCTGCGGAAAAAGCAGCTTACGAACGGAAAATTCAAGCCGAAGGTTTTCCCGATTTTAAAATTTACGAGCGAGATGCTGACAAAAAACCTGTCCCAGTCAAAGCGCGATCGGAATATTTTTCAATTACCTACAGAGAAGCCATAAAGTCCGATACAAGGTCACTCGGCTTTGACGTTGTTTCAGATCCCGAGCGATCTGCTGCTTTGAAAAGATCGATCGCCAGCGGAAAAATGGCTGCCTCGGGACGCATCAAATTGATAGTTAACAATCGCCCAGGATTGCAAGTGTTCTTGCCGATAATCGACAAAAAACGTGGTGAGGTGCGAGGAGTTATTTCTGGTTTATTTCAGATTATAAACATGGTCGATTTTTCATTGAAATCTTTGAATTTAGACAATATTGATTTTTACTTATACGATAACTCAGCCACAGCAAATAAAAACTTGCTAGTTCGCTACGATTCCCAAACCAAGCAGTTGATAGATGGCGAGAAATTTGCAGTGGCGGAACCCATTAATTTTCCAGAAAAATTATGTGCAGTTCCTGATGCTTGCACGCGCTTGTTTAAAATAGCGGATCGCGACTGGATGCTGCTAGTTGTGCCAGCATCTGCTTACACCAGTTGGGTAATTCATCAAGGTTCATTGGGTATTTTGGCGATCGGACTTTTAGCAACAGGCAGCTTGGCAATTTACTTGTGGATGTCTCTGGAAAATACAGCTAAAATAGAACAGCAAGTGTGCGATCGTACCTTTCAACTCAAAGAGCGCACTGCGGAATTAGAAACAGCTTTGCGCGATTTGCAGCAAGCTCAATTTCAACTGATCCAAACAGAAAAAATGTCCAGTCTGGGACAGTTAGTTGCGGGAATTGCCCACGAGATTAACAATCCGGTTAACTTTATTTACGGCAACCTGAATCATGCAGGTGAATACACTCAGAATTTGTTGGAACTTGTAGATATATACCAACAGCAATATCCCAATCCAACACCAAAAATGCAAGCAAAATCAGAACAGATCGAGTTAGAATTTATCAGAGAGGACTTGCCAAAAATCCTCGCATCTATGAAATTAGGAGCCGATCGCATCCGCCAAATCGTGCTGTCACTGCGGAATTTCTCGCGATTGGATGAAGCAGAAATGAAGCGCGTCAACCTTCACGAAGGTATTGACAGCACTTTGATGATTTTGCAAAATCGGCTGAAACCTAAACCCGATCGCCCGGAAATTCAGATTATTAAAGAATACGGGGATTTACCTGTAGTAGAATGCTGGGCCGGACAATTAAATCAAGTATTTATGAATTTATTGCTCAATGGAATCGACGCTGTAGAATCCAAGTTAGAAAGAGCGGTAACTAAACCAAGTATTGCATTTTCACCTACTATTTTCATCCGCACTGAAATTGTAAATCATCATTTGGTAAGAGTGCGGATTGCTGACAATGGAATTGGCATGACGGAGAAAATTGTCAAACATTTATATGAGCCATTCTTTACTACTAAACCTGTAGGAAAAGGCACGGGTTTGGGACTTTCGGTAGCTTATCAAATAGTCGAAAAACATCAAGGTTCGATCGAGTGCAAGTCATCGGCTGGAGAGGGAACGGAATTCTCGAT
>JBOFTL010000039.1:0-4080 GCA_051652045.1 Microcoleus sp.
TACAATATTATTAGTTTGCAAAGCCATATGCTGAATTCCCGGTCCCCGATTGGCATCCAAAAACTCTTGAATTTGAGAATTAGTTGATGCCGGTTCGTTAATCGGAAGCTGCACTCCTCCTTCAGGATGAATCAAAACCTGACTCCGCAAAGCTGACTTATCTGTCTGAATGTCAAAATTTTGCTGAGGCTCAAAACCTAAGATTTTTTGATACCAATTTACCGCTTTGTCTAAATCCCCAGCTTCCACATTCAGCACTACGTGGTCTATCTTGGCAAATAGAGAAGCCGGAGAATTTTGCACCAGCGAATTGCCACCACTTCCTTCTACCAACGTGTGGCTTAAATCTCCCCATCCCGCAATTTTTGCCCGCTTAACACAGGTTCTCGATCGCAACTCTTCGCAAATCGGTTCGATAATTTTAGCACTCTCAAAAGCCGCTCTAGCTACTGCTAATTCGATATTTTTTACCCTAAATCCGACATCGGCAATACCGGGAGGGTGGAACTTCAACCAGCTAGCCGCGGGACTGGCGGGTGTGAGGGGCGAAGATAAAACAAAACATACATTACCGCTACCAATAATTTCAGTGCGAGTATGGCTGTTTGAATAACCTGTTATGGTTTGAAATCCCAACCGACCGACAAACCAGTCCCGCGATTCTCGGGCATTTTCAACGTAAAAGTAAATGCGATCGAACTCCATAATCAATATTTTAACATTGACAATGGAACATTTAAAATGGGCGGGATGGCAGTACCAAATCCCCAGTCAAAGGCTGATAAATGAATGATTTTCATAACTTCTTGCACGCAAACTTAATATTAACCTAGACAAGGAGAATATAAGCTACTCCTAAAGACAGAATTTTCAGCTCATGCCTGAAAAATCAAAATCTAGCACTACCACATAACATGAGGTATCCCGCAGCGCTATCTGCTACCATCTGCGGTTAAATATCAAACCCATACCCAACCAGAAGCTAGAAAAATAAATGACTTTCCGGCTGAATGTTAATCTCCAGCGGTACAGCTTGCGGTTCAGAAGTCAGAGCAAACATAATAGCATTTGCAGCAGTTTGGGCGCTCAACATTTTTGACCTGTCTACCTTCAAACTGACATTATCCCAAAACGGAGAATTCACTCCACCAAAGTAGAACAGTGTAAATTTAATGCCGTAGCGTCGCAACTCATCTGCCATGCACTTGCTAAAACCAACCGCCCCAAACTTTGAAGCACAATAAGCCGTTCCCATCGCCATCGAATGCTTCCCTAAAATCCCGATGACATTACAAATGTGACCGGATTTGCGATCTTTCATGATATTAGCAGCGGCTTGACAGGTGTAAAAACTACCTTTCAAATTCAAGTCAAGCATCGCGTCTAAATCGGCCGGTTCTAATTTGTTCCACTGCTTGAGAATTCCCGCACCGGCGGCATTTACCAGCGCATCAATTTGTCCGAAATGCCCCGCTGCTTTTTGCATCAATTCCTCAACTTGCTGCAAGTCAGTGATGTCTGTCGGCACGCACAGTACATCTGTTGCGGGCAATTCGCCAGCTAAAGCCTGCAAGCGGCTGCTGTCTCTAGCTGCGAGCACCAGCGTAGCGCCCTCACCTGCGAGTCTGCGGGCTACCGCTGAACCGATACCCCCCGTCGCGCCCACCACAACCACAACTTTGTCTTGCATTGCCCTTTACATTTCTTTACATCCAGTCTCCATGATAGCAGAAGGAAGAATGGGAGAGGGGGAGATTTTAGATTTTAGATTGGTAGATTTTAGATTGATAGATTGGTAGATTGAAAGATTAGAAGATTGAGAGAATTCTCAATTCTCAATTACCCATTACCCATTACTCATTACTCATTACCCATTACCCATTACTCATTACCCATTACCCATTACCCATTACCAACTGACTATTTCAAACCAACCAGCCAACCTTTTTCGCTCTTTTTAAGCTGGAGGGCGCTGCAAGATTCCAAAAATTTAGGAAACTTTCTACCCAAATTGAATTCTTTAATAATTTGAGTAATTTGTTTCGCATACAGCCTGTGAAATTCACTGCCGACATTGGAAAGAAACACATATTTTTCGCGCGAACTTGCAGTTAAATTACTAACTATATTTACCAAAGCAGATTCTAAATCATGAAGAGAGTTAATCTCATTGACTGTTGCCGGACTATCCGCGATATCATCAGTCGTTTCTTTGTCTGCAGTCTGCTGTTCAGGCGATACTTTGATTTCAAAAAGAGTGACGTAAGTGTGAGCAGTTGGCGAAGGTTTGTGGAGGACAAATTCCGCTGGATATTTGAGAAATATATCCTTGGTTTTATTCCCCAGCAAATGATGGATTGCTAATTGATTGAGGGCCAAACCGTAAGTTTCTCGAAAAAGAGCTGAAATCCTTGCAAGTTTAATCCACTGATTTGCTGTGCGTTCTTGCTCATTTTTGATTAACTCTTTTAACTGAATCGGCAATTTTTCTAAAGGTGGCAATTCAGGAACTCCAGGAAGTGAATGCGTTTCAATTTGCCCGGTGCGACTGTTTAAAACAACTATTTTATCTATTTGTTTGCGGACTTGATACACTGTTAATCCGTGGGCTTGAAGTGTGTTGCTGAGGTGCGTTAAGGCTCGATCGGACGAACAAACAAAAATTTCCTTTGCTGTGGGATAATGTACGAAAATCGATGCTCCGACAGTTGCCATTTTTAAGTCGGCGCTGTCTTTTCCTGGGGGAACGTGAATTAGTTGATAGCCGCGCTGGTGAAATTCGGCATCTTTTTTGCCCATGCTGCGCCAATTTGCAAAAGCAACTTTGATTTGAATCGGATAAGTGCAAATTCCTTCGAGGAATTTTTCGGTTTCGATTTTGAGTTGCAAATTTTCAACATCTAGCAACAAGATAGCGATGCCAGCAGGAACCGCTACCGGGCTATCGGCTGGCAGATGGGAGGTGACTGAATTGTTAGATTTAGCTGGTGTTGCTATTTTGGATGTGACAAACTGCTGAATTTTGGCAGATAACTTGTTGAATTGAGGGGAGTTAGTAAACTCGGGAGATAGTAGAATTTGCAGGTATTTTTTGACAACCTGGGGTAACGATTCTGTATCGATCGCTACTGTTAGACCTTTGGTTAATTTTCCAATCAAAATAGACTGAAATTCAGGTTTCTCCCAGGGGGTTTTCCTGTATTTTTCAGCTATCCATTCAGGATGCCGTGCTTGAATGGAAACGATAGTTTGATAGATGTAGCGACTGATGGTGCTGACTGCGGCAGATTCTTGAGTCGCCAGCAAGGGAGTTCGATCGGGCATGGCCCTCCACAATGCGGGATGGTTTCTCGATCTATGATACTGTTAGTTCCCGATCGGCTGCCGGACGATCGCCCGCCAAATTAAACCGACAGCAATTAAAGCCAATCCCACCAACCAAATTTGCCTCTCTACCCAGAAAGCTAGAAACAGGCACGCCGCCAATCCCACCCAAGCCAACCACTGCGGGTAAAGCCTTTGGGTGCGGGAAAGCCGCAGCGCTGCAAGGTTGGTGATGGCATAATATATCAGAACGTTAAAAGCGCTGAAAGACCAAGTGATTTTAACATCACCGGCGAGAACGAACAGCGCGATCGCAATTTCCACCACCACCACCGCAACGTAAGGTGTCGTACCTGCAGGATTCAGCCTTGCCAAAATGCGTGGCATATCCAGACGCCGCCCCATCGCCAGCCAGACGCGCGACAAGCCTAAAATTAAGTTCAGCAATACTCCTAGCATGGCAGTAATTGCACCAACAGCCAGCAGTTGAGAAACTCCTCCGATTGGGAAACTGCGGGCGATGATTTCTAGAGGTGCAGCATGATTCGCTGTTTCTAGGGATAATTTATCGATGCCCCCTGCCCCTGCAACAACTATTGCTACCGCAACGTAAAGCAGCATTGTCACCACCAAAGCCAAAATTATTGCTTGGGGAATGGTTTGCCTCGGTTCCCGCACTTCTTCGCCCATTGTAGCGATGCGCCCGTAACCGGTATAAGCGACAAACATCAGGGCCGTGGCGTGTAAGATAGAGTC
>JBOFTL010000040.1:0-2637 GCA_051652045.1 Microcoleus sp.
ATCAATCTTTTTGAGGAGAGCAGTTCGAGGGAAACAAGTTTTTCACCGTCTGTGTAATCTAAGTGTAAAACGCGCGGATTTTTCCCATGCGTGTAATTCCCATTGCTTTGCTCTAAGATACGAGCAAAGATGAATTCTACAGCAGGTTCAGCATCCAGATTGTCATTGGCGATATCGCAATCGTGAGATATTGCTATAGCTAGGGCAGCATCAGGCATATCGGTCAAGCCTACTACCTGAAAGTCTTTCCGAGCCAGCACACTACCCTGTCGCCATCTGGTGTTTCGAGACCAAGGCATTTCTAACACTAACTCCTATCATAGATAGCCACAGAAGATTCTCCTAACACATCGTCGAGCGATCTCAAGTGTTTGCCAACACCCTTAGGTTCATGACGGGTCTGAGCTTCCTTATCGGCTATTGCCTTGATAGTAGCTAAAGCCTCTACAGGGTCTTCATCTGTTCTGAGTATATCGAGCAAGGAACGTCCGTTTAAAATTGGACGATTTACCAACTTATCTAGACGGATGATGTTTGCTTGCTTAAACTTATCGGCAGCGTGAGACAAATGCTGAATACGTATTACTGCTTCTTCCTTCGGTTCTTGTCCTGCCAGCCAAGCATAGACCGTAGGACGAGTGACACACAGTACAGAAGCGAGGTCAGACATACTTATAGCAAATACATCACGGATGTTCGCAACATGCTCAGCAGGAGAGCGCATATCAACCTGCTTTGCCCCAGAAGGTTCGATATGTATATGCGGATTATAGACCCATCTGTTTAGCTCAGCAGTACTTTGAACAGTCAAAATACCACCTGTACCTGCCGTCAAAACCAATAGTGGGGCAACTAATTTGATAGCTGTATGGGGATAGGTGTTTTGAGGCTTAATAGGAGATGAGGGATAAGGGTTTATTTTCGTAGTCATAGTCTTAAACCCACTTTTCTCTAGCGTAGTCAGTCACCGAAACCTTGAAAGCATTTGTGATGATGTCATGCGCCTTCAAAAGTTGATCTTCAATTTCTTTGAGATCGAAACTGTTTCGTTTAACGACGAAATAGTCCGTATCTAACACAGCATTCCGACCATTAATTTCTGCAAATCGGTGTTGCAGTTCGAGCTGTAACGGAAACAAGTCGGGTGATAAAGCTAATGCCCCATCTGTAATAACTGCTCTAGCAACTAAGTTGCCATCCTCAATGGCTGTGACCGTTTCGGTAAAGCTATGACTTAGACGACCCTCTAGATTTGCAGAAAAGCCGAGCAGAGATGGGTTCAAATACTCTTGTAGCGGATCGTTACCTATTGGGGTAACAGCGTCAAGATAACGCAGTCCAATCCGTTCAACATAAGCCAACTCAACAATTTTGTGAACTAGCTCTAAACCAGAGCGGGTCTTTTTCAAGAAATCTGCAAAGGTATCATATGTAGTAGTGTGAAAAACTAAGGCATTCGAGAGTAATAAATATCCTTCAGTGCGTTGAGTATTCGTGAAGCTCCAGCGCATATGCTGCGTAGGCTTAACATCAGGTTCTGCTTCGTCTAGTCGGCGAATTGTGAGTTCAAATTGATTTTCGGCTCGGAAATCAGGAAACCCACTTCGGCGCAAGTGCTCCTGCAACTTGGCAACATAATCTGACATTTGGGCAATTGGGTTAAATTGCACCTGAGCCAGTGTATAGAACACGGGTGCATGACTCATTTTCTGCACTGCTGTTTTCATATATCCATAAGAAAGCCCATAATCCCATTTTACACTTCACTTTACACTTTTCAAGGATTTTCCCTGCACGCTACAAGCAAGTATCCGGGCGCGACTTCTCAGTTCAATTTCTATGTCGTTCAGTCCTGAACAAAGCAAAACACCTTTGCTTGCCTAATCTTGGCTAAAAACAAACAACTTTAATTATCTATCGAGCTTCCGAATCATCTCCTCTCGTCAGGCAGCGTTTGCGAGATAACGACTTGAAGACGGACATACAAAGTTTTACTCTTCTACTCGATAACCCAATTCAGCTAAACGAGTGCGAGACTGCCGCCATTTCGGCTGCACTTTGACAAATAACTCCAAATATACTTTTCCCTCAATTAACTTTTGAATTTGTTCGCGGGCCGCACTGCCGATCGACTTGAGCATAGCGCCACTTTTGCCGATTAAAATGCCTTTTTGCGAATCCCGTTCGATGTGAATTGTAGCTAGAATTCTGGTGATTTTTGCGGCTTCTTCTACAACATCGATCGCGATCGCCACTGAATGCGGAACCTCTTCCCGCGTCAATAGCAAAATTTGTTCCCGAATCAATTCCCCCATAATAAAACGTTCCGGTTGGTCTGTTACCAAATCCGGCGGGTAATAATAAGGCCCTTCTTCCAAATTATCGATTAATAACTGTTGCAGCGATGGCACTCCCTCCCCAGTTAAAGCCGAAAATTTGACAACCGGCCACTGAGGGTTGACAATTTGCTCGTAAGTGCGATCGATTAATACGGAATCATCCGGTTGTTCGTCTAACTTGTTCACTCCCAAAATCACCGGAATTTCGACATTTCTGAGAAGATCGACAATATATCGATCGCCCCCTCCCGATTCCACCGATCCGTCAACGACAAACAGCACCACATCCACAGATTTA
>JBOFTL010000041.1:0-4873 GCA_051652045.1 Microcoleus sp.
GGATTTTCTCCTGCTAATTCAGGCAAATTTACGGTTGGCAAACCGACAGCAACAAACACTATTAAAGATAAAAGTGTAACTGAAACTATCGCAGTATTTGCGATATTCGATCGCCTAATTCCTAACAAGACAATTAGAGTTAAAACTGCGACGGATGTTAAAGCTGTCAGGATTAAATAAGTGCGATCGGAAATACCAAGTGCATTCAAAAAATATCCGGCAAAACCCAAAGCAGCCGTAGCAGCGGAAGCAGTTTTAGCTAACAGAAACATCCAGCCGGCTGTAAAACCCAACCAAGGATTGAGATATTTATAACCGTATTCGTAAGTGCCGCCACTAACAGGATGATTTGCCGCTAATTGAGCGCTGTTTAAGCCATTACAGACAGCAACTAAAGCAGCTATCGCGACAGCAAAAATGACTCCAGAACCCGCAATTTCTGTGGCAATTCCGATACTGACAAATACTCCCGTACCGACGATCGAACCCAGGCCCATTAAAGTAGCCCCGAACACACCTAACTCTCGCTTTAGCATTGGCGATCGGATATAATCATGTTTGTAGTTGCGCTTTAGCGCGGCGCTGAAGCGCAACTACGAACTATGTTAACCGAAACGGCCTTGAATGTAGTCTCTCGTACTCTCATTTCTTGCCGAAGTAAAAATCTTACTTGTCGGCCCGAATTCAACCATGCGCCCGATGCGACTTTCATCCGTATTAAAAAATGCCGTGTAATCAGAAACGCGAGCCGCTTGCTGCATATTGTGCGTCACAATTACCACAGTTAACTGCTGCCGCAAAGTCTGAAACAACTCCTCAATCTTCATTGTAGAAATCGGATCTAAAGCCGAACAAGGCTCATCCATCAACAAAATTTTCGGCTTCACAGCCAAAGCGCGCGCGATGCAAAGCCGCTGCTGCTGTCCCCCAGAAATTCCCTGCGCCGATTTTTTCAAATTGTCTTTTACCTCATTCCAAAGCGCAGCACTTTTCAGTGCCGATTCGACAATTTCATCCAATTCTGCTTTGCTTTTACGACCGAAAATTCTCACTCCATAAGCAATATTATCGTAAATGCTGAGCGGGAAAGGATTCGGTCTTTGAAACACCATGCCGATTTGACGGCGCAAGCTGTTAATATTTACTTTCGGATGGTAAATATCTTGTCCGAAAAACTCTACTTTGCCTTTAATTGTAACTTTTCCTTCCAACTCACCGATCCGGTTGAGAGCTTTGAGAAAAGTAGATTTACCGCATCCAGAAGGGCCGATAATTGCCGTTACTTGCGGGTGAGGAATATTCATCGATAAATCTTCGAGAACTTTGTGAGTTCCGTAATAAAAGCTCAAATCTTTAATCCGCAATGCTGGCATTGCTTTGGCAGCCATTTCCGGGGCTGAACTTTCGACGGATCTATCGGTATGGGTTTCGGTTTTTGACTTGCTTTCAGGTTTCATTATTTGTGGGGATTATAGTGTTAGTAGTAGATTTTTAGATGCACAATATTACTGATATTAATGAAGAAGGAAGAGGGGGGAGAGTGGGAGAGGGGGAGAGGAGAAGGAGAGACTGAAAGAATTCCCAATGCCCAATGCCCAATGCCCAATTTCCAACTATTTACCTGTCTTGCAAGCGTTTGCGAGTGACGGTACGGGAAATGATGCTAGTGAGCAAAACCATTCCTAAAAGAACAGAAGCAGCAGTCCATGCCAATTCGTTTTGTTCTTTGTAAGGAGAGCTGGCATAACTGTAGATTAATACTGACATAGAAGGAGTCGGAGTCAGCAGAGTCTCGGGAATTTGTTGGAGTTTCGAGATTGTTTCGGCACCGAGGGGAGATTGAGCAATTTCTCCTAATTTTTCTACAAAAGGCGGCCAAAATTGACTGGACAAAGCAGTCACGATCAGCGGTGCGGTTTCACCGGCGGCGCGAGAAGCCGCGAGTAAAATTCCTGTAGTAATAGTTGGCAGTGCTGATGGAATCACGATCCGAAACATTGTTTGAAAGCGCCCGCCTCCCAATCCAGCAGAAGCCAGTCGATAGGAAGTAGGTACTAATTTTAAGGCTTGTTCTGTTGTCAGCGCTACCACTGGCAGCATGATAATTCCCAGGGCAAAACCGCCAGCTACTCCTGAAAACGCTTTGGTAGTGATTACTATTAAAGAGTAGGAAAAAACACCGACAACAATCGAGGGAACGCTGCTGAGAATGACGGTAATAAAGCGGATAGCGCTGGATATTGCCTTGTTTTCTCTAGCAAATTCCGACAAAAATATTCCGGTCATAATGCCGATCGGCACGCTGATTAATGTGCCAATTCCTACCATTAAAGCAGTGCCTAGTATCGCATTAGCAAAGCCGTTTGGTTGGTCTTCAACACCGACGGGAGCAGGCAGAGAAACGAGGACTTCCCAACTCAAATGTACCAATCCTTCGCCCAATATTTTGTACAAAATAGCGAACAAAGGTAGCAAAGCGAGAGCGGTGAGGGCGAAGGCGACAACTGTCATTCCCCGGCTGAAAAAGTTTCGACTTAGCGACAGAGGTTTGTAGATTTCGGCATCAAGAATGTTGTCAGAAGTTTGTGTGTGAGTCATATTTAATTCTTAGCTCCTTTGACGCCGATTAGCTGAACCAACAATACTGCGATCGCATTTACGCAGAGAGTAATCACGAATAGAATCAGTGCTAAATACATCAAAGCGCCGATGTGCAGCGGTTCCAAGGCTTCCCGAAATTGGCTTGCCAAAACAGCGGGAATTGAGTAGCTTGGAGCTAACAGGGATTGGTTGATTTGAATAGAGTTACCAATTACCATCGTGACGGCCATTGTTTCTCCTAAAGCGCGTCCCAGGGCTAAGATAGTCGCTCCAATAATTCCCGAACTTGCTGCTGGCAATAACAGCTTAAATATAGTTTCCCAGCGAGTGGCACCGAGGGACATGGAAGCACTGCGCAATTCAACGGGAACTGATAGCAATACGTCGCGGCTGATGGCGGCTACTGTCGGCAAAATCATAATTGATAGCAGTACACCGGCCGGTAACATTCCCGGCCCTAAAGGTTCGCTGCTAAATAGGGGAAACCAATTGAATGTGTCGAACAGCCACTGTTGAATTGGCAGCAAAAAAGGAATCAATACAAAGATTCCCCACAAGCCGACTATGACGCTGGGAATGGCCGAGATTAATTCAACCATGAATCCCAAGGGCGATCGCACCCAAATTGGCAAGAAGTTTTCGCTGGTAACTATAGCTACTGAAAGTCCTAAAGGAATTGCTAGAATAATCGCGATCGCAGAACTAACCAGCGTGCCGTATATAAAAGGTAAAGCCCCAAATTGCAATTCTCCGATATCCCATTTAGGAGTCCACAAAAATTGCGCTCCAAATTGGCTAATCGCCGGCCAAGCATCTTTAGAAATTATTCCGCTCATCCAGAACAGCACTGCTGCTGTTCCCAGGGCAAAAGCCCATACAAATATTGTAAATCCTGACTCCAACCACAAACCTTCACCAGACGTATCTGTCAAATCTACGTGGGTGTCGGTCGTTGCGGGTTTACGAGTCAATTTTTTCGGTTTCTTTGAAGGATTGGTCATACCCTATTTAGCTGTTAAACAGTGAAATATTTGTCGATCGAAACATTAGTTTTTAGGGCGTGAGTCGATCTTGCTATCCGGTAGTCCGGCGGGAGTTTAAACCCCCGTCGGACTTGTTAACCAGCCATAATTAGCAGTCCTCTGTAGAGGATTTTTGCTATGAGGCAAAGATTTCAATCCCTGCCGGACTGCCGGAAAAGCGCGTATTTAAACACACCAATGCACCGCACAAATTACACGCAAACCATAAGTTTTGAGCCATATATTGAACTCAAAACTCATAAGTCAGATAGACCAGAATTAACCTTTAGCAACTACACTCTGATTAACTGTTTGAATTACCTTTTGAGCCGTCGCTTGAGGAATCCGAGTAAACTCTAATTGCTGGTTTATACCTTGACCTGTAGTCATCACCCAATTAACCATCTTTTTAATAGCATCTGCTTTAGCAGCAGGATACTGTTTGTAGACTAGCAACCAAGTCAAGCCCACGATCGGATATCCGTCGTTAGGATTCCCTTCCACCAAGCGGAAATCTGCTGGGAATGTTTCTCCCGCAAAAGCCTTGTCTGCTTCTGCCAAGTTAGCATCTACAAACCGACCAGCTCTATTTTGAATCAACGCTGTTTGCAGCTTGTTTTGTCGAGCAAAAGTATCTTGAACGTAGCCGATTGCACCCGCTGTTTGTCTCACCAAACCCGCTACGCCGGGGTTTCCTTGACCGCTGAGGGGACTTCCAGGCCAACTCGGTTGAGCGGCACCCTTGACGCTGCTACCGATCGCCTGCAAGTGGTTAGTAAAAATAAAGCTTGTACCGCTGCTATCTGCGCGTACAACCGTCCGAATAGGAGTATTTGGCAAGTTTTTAGCTTGTCCGGCGATTCCTGCTATTTTAGCGTCGTTCCAACGGGTAATTTTGCCTTCAAAAATACCTTTGAGTGCGTCGCGAGTCAGTCGCAAATTGCTGACTCCGGGCAAGTTGTAAACAACTGCAACTGCGCCGCCTGCTGTGGGAACTGCGATGACGCCGCGTTGTACTTGAGCAATTTGTGCGGGAGTCATCAGCGCATCGCTACCAGCAAAGTCAACTGTTCCTGCAATTAATGCTCGGATACCAGCACCGCTACCCGTTCCTTCATAGTTTACGGTAATGCCCGTGGCACTTCTCATCTGGGAGAAATAGCGATCGTACAGGGGCTTGGGAAAAGTGGCTCCCCCGCCATTTAACGTAACGGCTGCTACCGCAGAACTAATCAAACTCAGCGAAAATG
>JBOFTL010000042.1:0-8601 GCA_051652045.1 Microcoleus sp.
GGCTTATCCGGTTAACGAATCTGATGTCAAACAGCGGACGGGAAATGCTAAACCCGTACCAGTGCATTTAGTAACCGAAGGTTCGCAGTTCGAGCAGATAGTTGCTAGATGGGACGGTCATTCTTGGTGGTTTGGAGAAATTGACAGACGTGCCGATCCGCTGCCATCTGAGGAGTTAAAAGCAGCTTTGAAACAGTCGATATTGCCTGAAAAAATTCGCTTTAAAGGCATGACACCGGAAATGCGAACAGTTTATGAATTGGCGTGCCGCAATCTGAAAGATTTCGATCCGAAAATGCGGGATGAAAAGCGCTTGCAGCAGGCTCTAAAAATGGGCGGTGGCGAGTTGCGAGAATTTCGAGATCGCGATGATTTTTGGCTGGTGGAATGGATTAGCAGTAATGGAGAACATCACAGTTCTGCTATTTCTAAAAGTGATTTAACTGTTATCAGTGCTGGCATTTGTCTCAGCGGATTTGACAGAAATTTTGACTTGCAATCATTAGTCGGAGTAGTGGAAGATAGGTAATTGGGAATTGGGAATGGGGCATCGGGCATGAGGAATTGGGGTATTCAATTGAATTTTAATTTGGGGGCAATAATGGGAAGACCGGATTTTGAGGAATTAGATGTTTATAAGTTGGCGGAAAGTTTGGCAAATGAGATTTGGGAAATCGTTAAAAAATGGGATTCCTTTACAAAAGATACTATGGGCAAACAGATAGTTAGGTCTGCCGATAGTGTTTGCGCTAATATTGCGGAAGGAAGGGGTCGTTATAATGACCAAGATAATCGGCGTTTTGTAAAAATTGCTAGAGGCTCTTTGTACGAAACAGTAAGCTGGTTAAGATTAGCGTATGCTCGAAAACTTATCACCAAGGAACAAGCCACTAAATTTAAGCCAATTATTGATGAATTACTGCCCAAATTCAATAGTTATTTGAAGTCAATAGGACACAGGAAATGACTTCTAAAATCACCAAAGCTTTTTCAATAAATTTCTCCAGAAACTAGGTTTTTATCGAAACATGATAAGGCTTTCAAATGCTTTTTTATAGAGGTACGATCGAGCGAGATACACTGTGTTTGATGCCCAATGCCCAATGCCCAATGCCCAATGCCCAATTCCCAATTCCCAATGCCCAATTCCCAATGCCCAATTCCCAATTCCCAATTCCCAATTCCCAATTCCCAATTATGAGTATATTTTTCCACGAACAACTGTACAGAACACCTCAAGTGATGTCGGTGTTAAAAAACTTTCCGGTAACGATATGCGGTGCCGGCGCCCTAGGTGCGAATATAACAGAAAGTTTAGCTCGATCGGGATTCGGCCAGTTAACAGTAATCGATCGCGATCGCATCGAGGAACGCAACCTTTCTACTCAACCATACTATCGATCGGATGTCGGCGCATTCAAAGCCAAAATTCTCGCTAACAATCTTTACCGCGCCCTAGGAGTCACGGTAGCAGCCCAATCGAAAGAATTGACACCGACTAATGCCGAGAAACTACTTGCCAACAGCGCCGCTGTCATCGATACTTTTGATAACAGTGCGGCGCGACAAGCTGTCACAGATTGCTGTGCCGCCGCTGCCATTCCCTGCCTTCACGTCGGATTAGCTACCGATTACTCCGAGGTAATTTGGAACGAATACTACCGCGTTCCAACGCCGGCAAATGATGACGTTTGCGATTATCCCCTGGCGAGAAACTTGGTGATGCTGACAGTTGCTGTTGCCTGTGAAGTAATAGTTGCTTTTGCTGCTGCTAAAGAACGGCAAAATTTCACTTGCACGATCGGAGATTTTGCAGTAAAGCCCCTCGTATTGTAAAATGTGTCGTGGCTGTTGCCAGAAACCCGGTCGATCGAGATTGGTTGCCCCGCGCCCCGTCCCAGAAATCCGGTTTCTCACCCTCAAATACGATCGTCAAACCTAGAAAATACGCTTGAGAAAATTAACAGGGAGATTATGGTCGGACAACAAACTTTTTCTATTTTACTAGCAGTTCTATTACTATTAGTTTTGACTGGCATCGGTGGAGGAGCTTACGTTGCCTCGGGCGACGATGTTTGCCACAACGATAACGATTGCCACGAAGTCGAACCCAAACGCCACAAGCCGCATAGAAGAATTTTAAAACACGGCTCGAGGGGCGAAGATGTTAAAAGGCTGCAAAAAGTCCTACTCGCTAGGGGTTTTTGTCCGAGATCCTTTGTTCCTGATGGTATATTCGGGCCGACAACTCAAAAGGCAGTGAAGCAATTTCAGCGACAAGCTAACTTGCGTGCGGATGGAGTTGTTGGACCGGAAACTTGGGACAGAATTTTTGCTTCTTCATAGCGGTAAACGCTTTTTGCAGTTGCGCCTTGACTCGCCCTCGGTGCAACCGCAACCAGGAAATACTCGATCGCCATAATAATATATTTTAATTCAATTAAGTTATATCTAAAATCAGGATTAGATCCGCGATTTTTTTCAGAATTATTTTTTCAAATAGGACTTATGCACAGAAACCGGGTGGGAGCATCTCACTTTTGCAAGAAGCATTTTTTATCTTCCGTGCGAGCGTCCCGCTCGCCTGCTTGTACAAGTACGCGAGCGGGACGCTCGCACTGTAAAATCAAAACTGAGATGCTCCCAACCGGGTTTATGAGAAAAAATCTCAGACATCAACGAAAAATTTACAAAGAAACCCGATTTCTTACCACTCGAACGTAACTCCTAGCTACCGTGAGGTTTTTTATGAAAGAGCCATCTGCAACTACATCTCCCGCACGAGAAATTTTAGATTTTTGGTTTGGCAAACCTGACTCTCCTGAATTTGGCAATTCTCAAAAAAAGTGGTTTGAAAAAAATTTAGATTTTGACTCAGAAGTTCGATCGCGCTTTCTCCAACAATACGAATTAGCA
The DNA here is from genome assembly GCA_051652045.1 of Microcoleus sp. Taxonomy (GTDB): domain Bacteria; phylum Cyanobacteriota; class Cyanobacteriia; order Cyanobacteriales; family Microcoleaceae; genus Microcoleus. The sequence goes on from JBOFTL010000042.1 coordinate 2,917, forward strand.
GTTTCCGATCGACTCAATGCTTGGCAAGATTCTCCCCAAGAATGCCTAGCATTCATTATACTACTCGATCAATTTTCGCGCAATATGTTTCGCGGCACTCCTCAAGCTTTTGCGGCGGACGGTCGAGCCTTAAGTGCGGCAGAAAAAGCCGTGAAAAATAAGTTCGATCGCGAATTTTTGCCCGTGCAGCGTTGGTTTATCTACCTGCCATTTGAACATAGCGAAAACTTATCTCACCAGCAAAAATCTGTCGAATTATTCAGCCAACTCGGTAGCGATGCTGACAGCAAAATGGTAATTGACTACGCGAAGCGGCATTTAGAAGTAATCGAGCGTTTTGGCAGATTTCCGCACAGAAATCAGATTCTCGGCCGCGAAACAACTCCTGAAGAAGCAGAGTTTCTCAAACAGCCCGGTTCTGGATTTTAGGTAATGGGTAATGGGTAATGGGTAATGGGTAATGGGTAATGGGTAATTGGTAATTGGTAAGTAGATGAGTATAAAAATACATCAATATGTCATTGCGAGCGAAACGAAGTGAAGCGAAGCAATCCCAGGGTTTCCTGGCGCTTAATATTTTGTTACACAGCTTGGTTTATTTGCGCCTACCTACTTAATTGGTAATTGGTAATTGGCAATCGATAATTTGTAATATTGTTTATTGTCATCAAATGGAACCATTAATAGGATTTAAACTCAATAAATTTCCTCTCAATCTTAAAAGAATAGCTGACTTAGAGTATTTCGACGGCCCGCTGCTATCGCTTTTTGAAAATGAATACGGCGACAGCTATCTTTATTCTTGGTGCGATGCAGATAATTTGTACAATCGCTGGTTGGTTTTTAGGATTGTACGATCGACTCTTAAACTTTATATAGAGTGCAACATTTCATTGCACGAGTTAATTGTAAATCCCGCAGACGGATTTATCTATTCATTAGATATAGACAATACTTTACAGGTGAAAAATACTTATTTACTCCTGCCTGAAAACTTACCAACAATCTATTTACCAGAAACAGATTCCTATTACGAACTCTCAGAACTAAATCCCGAAACAGCGGAGGCCGATCGGTTATTAATATATCAAAAAATTTACGATGAATCTCAACTGAGCAAAGTTTGAAGGTAATTAAAACAGTCTTGGGCATAAGTATTATACAGCAGATTGCACCTTTTCTGAGGTAAACCCGCTTATCAAACAATCCCCAAGGACACTGCACTGCCGTGTCCCTACTACGATTTATACCAAATCCGGATTATTTATCCCCATGATAAATTCTCCGTTTGTTCCCAGAGTCATTGCGATTGCTTCGCTACGCTCGCAATGACAATAAAGGGGATAGGAAACCCGAATTTAGTATTATCTCTACCTCCCTCAAAGCTCAAAACTCCCTAAACTTTTCTTTAATTCAAAACTCAAAACTCAAAATTACCCAATCATTTATCCCCGATATTGAACGCGATAAATTCGGTTATTTGCCTCCTCAGTAAACAGCAAACTGCCATCAGGTAATACCAACAAACCAACAGGCCGTCCCCAAGTTTTCGGTCCCGACGGATCTGTCAGAAAACCAGTTAAAAAATCCTCATAATAACCTTGAGGGCGAAAATTCGTATTGTTAAAAGGTACAAACACGATTTTGTAACCAGTTCCAGCATTGCGGTTCCAACTGCCGCGAAACGCCACGAATGCACCATTTTGGAATCTTTTGGGAAAGGTTTTGCCATCGTAAAACTGAAGTCCCAAAGCCGCTGAATGCGCCTGAAAAAGTACGTCCGGCGTCAATGTTTTCGCGGCTAAATCGGGTCGATCGCTCCTGCCATTTCGCGCGTGGCGCGGGTCGATCGAATTCGGATTAAAATAAGCATAAGGCCAACCGTAGAACTCACCTTGACGAATTCTGGTCAAATAATCCGGCACCAAATCATCTCCCAAACCGTCGCGTTCGTTGACTGTGGTGTAAAGCTGAGCAGATTTCGGGTGAAAATCCAATCCTACGGGATTGCGCAAGCCAGAAGCAAAAGTTTGCTGATTCGTTCCATCCAAATTCATCACCTGTACGGATGCTCTCGGTAGCGGTTCGATATCGGCATTTGACTGCGAACCAACTGATACATAAAGTTTATTGCCCTGCGGCGACACTACTACATTTCGCGTCCAATGTTGGTTGTAGCCGCCGCCCGGTAAATCTGCTATTTTTTGACCAGTTCCGATTAGTTGTTCCTGTCCTGATGCGTAAGGAAATCTGCGAACTTCACCAGTATTTCCCAGGAAAAAATAGCCGCCACCGAAGGCCATGCCAAAGGGAATGTTTAACCCGTTTTGACTGCTGGCAAAAGTCTGGCGCATCTCAGCAACACCGTCGCCATTAGCATCGCGCAATAGTGTAATCCGATTCTGTCGCGTTTCTGTTACCAAAACATCCCCTGTCGGCGTCAAAGCCAGCCATCGGGGAGCATCTAAATTGTCAGCAAAAACGTTGACGGTAAAGCCAGGAGGAACTCGCAGCACTGGCGATGCGGGAATCGGTATTACTTGAGGAGGTTTTGAGGCACTGGCACTGGCGAAAGGCCGCGGCAAAGAAGTTGCCACAATACGGATGGGTTGCGGTGCAAGCGGTTTGGTCGGTACGATTTGATTTGTTCCAGCCCTTGTCAGTGGTGGTGGGGAGGAAATTTGGGACAATTTTTCATCATTTTTTTCATCATTATAGACAATAACAGGCGCGATCGCATTTGTAGCTCGATCGCACGCAAGAGCAGGCAGCAGCAGCAGAATCAACAGCAAGAAACGCGAATAATACATAGCAGCGACTTCTCCACAATTGCCAGACAATCCTCTTATTTTAGCTTTCATTAAGTAAGTCTACCAACAAAACGTAAGATTCGGATTGCGAAAGAGTTTGACGGAGCGGTATTCTTCCTTATTGCTTATTGCTTATTGCTTATTCCTTCCTCATACCTCATTCTTCCTCATTCTTCCTCATTCTTCCTTCTTCCTTCTTCCTTCTTCCTTCTTCCTTCTCTTAAACAGCGAAGCCACCGCTCGTGCAGTGGCTTAATTTGGCTGAATTCTGTTTAGAAACCCAGCTCTACCAAAGTCCTCTCACGGGACGTGGAGCCGGACGGGGTGCCGGTGCCGGACGCGGTGCTGGTGCTGGCTGGACGCGGGGAGGAGGAGCCGGACGCGGTGCTGGTGCTGGCATCGGGGGTGGTGAGGGCGGAGTTTCAACGCGAGGAGTTACGGTACGTTGAACCGTTGTAGCTGTCACCTTAACATTGGGGATTACCATGATACTGTCAACCTGAGAACCCCCGACGACAGTCGCTTTGACTTTCATCCCCGGTACTAAGGATGTAATTCTCAGGACGCATTTTTGAATCCGCAAAGTCCTGTACCGCTCGTTGTCAGGACTAATTGTGATGATGTCGCCGACAATGCTTCTAACAATTCCGGTAATGGTTTCAGCATTAGCTGTTGTGGTGGTCTGCGTTTGGGCGATTTGAATTGCTGGGTTAGCAATTGCTGGATGCACTGAGAGTGCTGTAACTAGCACGGACAGGGTGGTACCTGTTAATAATTTGACGTTTTGAAAACGCATTGAAACCTCACATTAACTGCTATTTCAGGTCGGGTTGGCTTTCGCTGTGCGAAAGTCCCAGCCTTTAAACCTAATCCAGTTTAATCCCCAGAGTAGGAAAAAGAGTAAGAAAATAGGACAATCTTAAAAAAGATTATCAAACAAACTTTCAAAGACTAAATCATACCTCTAAATGTTCCCGATCGTTTCAGTCAGTAATTTTACTTGGGTCTGCAGGATTCAGATTTGTCAGTCTCTGGGCAATTACCAACTTGCTGTGTCGCGTTAACGGGTTCTCTTAAATTTGAACAAGTTGAATATCGGCATTAAGGAGGTGGCAATATGGCGACCTTGCAGGTAAAGGAATCGATCGAGCCTTTATCGTACGATCGTGATATATTAAATTTGAGCGGTTTGCGAACATAGGATCTGAATTTTGTAGTAGGGACTGAGGCCCGGCCGCATCCCTTCCGGTAGAGGAGTCGATCGAACAAAACAATGGTGAAAAACAAATTTTTGTTTGTCAAATTAATTGTATTGGGCTTGAGTGCAGTAGCACTGCCCGTATCTTTGCAGCAGAATGTAGCTGCCTCTATTATTATTAATTCAAATCACAGTCCGATCGCCTCGCAGTCGATCGCGCCTGACGGTAAAATGCCGAATCTGGGAGTTCCAGAATTGCCACCGCTGGGAGAACCGTTTCGCTTTCTCCCCCAGGAACCAACAGCCCCGGTAAATCCAGTTGAGGATGTACGTTTGGTCCTGAGATTGCGAGAACGCCGCGTCTATGTTTACCGACAAAATAAAGTGCAAACTAGCTTCCCCGTGGCTGTGGGAAAAAACGGTTGGGAAACTCCTACAGGCAGCTTTAAAGTTATGCAAATGATCAAAGATCCGGTTTGGGAACATCCTTGGACGGGAGAACTCGTTCCAGCCGGACCTGACAATCCTTTAGGCAGTCGGTGGATTGGATTTTGGACGGATGGCAAAAATGTCATCGGTTTTCACGGTACTCCAAATCCAGAGTCGATCGGTCGAGCTGCTTCTCACGGTTGTGTCAGAATGTTTGATAAAGATGCCCAAGCTTTATTTGAAAAAGTAGCCGTGGGAACGCCAGTGATCGTGGAACATTAATGCTATAGCAGAAGGAAGAAGGAAAAAGGAAGAAGGAAGAGGGAATCACAGTAACGCTTTGGGCGATCTAAAATGTCCTAACCGCCAAGGCGGTTGCTATCTTTCTCAAACTAGAGAAACCCTCGTAGTGATGACTTCAAAAAAAAGTTCGTAGTGAGGACTTCAGTCCTCATTATGAACTTTTTTTTTGATAGTAATCGATCGAACACTATCCCAAATATCAATGCGATTTTCCTAGAGAGATCACTGCCGAACCGATCGCAACTAAAATAGCTCCTGCTACCGCCAAAACTGTCAGCAATTCTGGAGCAATTAAACTGGGAAAAAGTGAGGATGTGACTGTCACAAAAATCATGGTAAAAATCGGCGTTAAAGCCAGCACCGCGCTGACTTGCGAAGCTTCCCAATGTTCCAAAGCTTCAGCAAAAGCACCGTAAGCAATTAAAGTATTTAACGCGCAAAAAATCAACATTCCCCACTCCAAAAAATTGAGAGTTAAGAGCGATCGAGGATTGGCAAAACCACTAAATAGTAGAGCGCAGCCTCCATAGATAATTAACATGATACTCGATGAAGGAAATTTTTGCAGCAATTGCTTTTGAGCTAAAGCATAAACAGCCCACAAAGCTGCTGCGATCGCGACGATCGCGCTTCCTGCAATATAATTAGTTTGCAGGTCGATTAAAATCCTCAATTTCTCGTGAAAAAACAGTACAAATCCCGCTACCATGATGCTGACACCGAACCATTGACGATCGGTATAGCGTTCTTGGAAAATAACTAATCCTCCCAATCCCATCAACACAGGAGCGAGTTGCACTAAAACCTGGGCATTAGCGGGCGAAGTTTTAGCTAATCCGATGAGAAACAAGACGTAGTTTCCTGCTAGAAATAAAATTGCGATCGCCAATAGCATCCAAGAGGTCGATCGAACTTTTCTCAATTCTGGCAACTCTCTTCTCGCGG
>JBOFTL010000043.1:0-3386 GCA_051652045.1 Microcoleus sp.
GATATAGGATGTAGGTTGGGTTGAGGCACGAAACCCAACTGGGATATAGGATGTAGGTTGGGTTGAGGCACGAAACCCAACTGGGATATAGGATGTAGGTTGGGTTGAGGCACGAACCCTCCGCTTAGCATCGCCCAACAAGGAACGATCCATAGAGTTGGGTTGAGCGAAGCGAAACCCAACCTACTATAGCGATCGCAAATGAATCATAAATCTTTAACCCCACCCCAGCCCTCCCCTTATAAAGGGGAGCAAGAAATTTACAAATGATTTGCGATCGCTATATCAACTATCAACTGTCAACTATCAACTATCAACTATTTTTGAATCGCATTTCCAGCGTGCAAACCGCACTCTTTCTGAGTCGATTCTTCCCACCACCAACGACCTTCGCGTTCGTGTTGGTTTGGCAATACCGCCCTAGTGCAAGGTTCGCAACCGATACTCACAAAACCGCGTTCGTGCAACTTGTTGTAAGGCACTTCTAAAGCGCGGATGTAATCCCAAACCTCTGCCGAAGACCAATTTGCCAAGGGGTTAAACTTAATTAATTGATGGTCTTCTGTCGAAAAAGCTGTATCGACTTCAATGACGGGAATCTGAGTTCGGGTACTCGGACTTTGGTCTTTTCGCTGGCCGGTAATCCAAGCATCGAGAGTATTCAATTTGCGGCGCAGCGGTCGGACTTTCCGCACTCCGCAGCATTCTTTGTGACCGTCTTGATAGAAACTAAACAGTCCCTTTTCTTCTACTAAAGCTTGTACTTCCGCTGCATCGGGAAACATTACTTCTAATTTGATGCCGTAATGTTCTCTGACTTTATCCAAAAATTGATAAGTTTCTGGATGCAGCCGCGCCGTATCGAGGGTGAAGACTCGAAAATTTTTGGTGATTTTTGAGGCAATATCTATCAACACGACATCTTCAGCCCCGCTGAAGGAAATGGCAATATTGTCAAAATTGTCTAAGGCAAATTTGAGAATTTCCCGAGGTGTTTTCTGACTGTATTCTGCTTCAAGGGCGGCAATATTCAAATCGGTACGAGTGGCGACCATGTTTTTACTTGTGATAGTGTTCTCTGCTTGTTACCTGGAATTTTAGCCGATTTAAGACACCCGCCCGCTAATAAATTTTAGTTTGGGAACGGGCGATCGATCGACAACTCGAACTGCCACACAGCCAGAAACATCGCGACATTGGCTGAATCCAGTTCGAGCTACCTAATATATTTTAGCAAAGGGCGATCGGTCTTTAATGTCAAGTCCGGTCAACTAATCTTTACCAGTGGACCCTAGCAGCAAAGCTTTTGTATTTTACTTAAAATATTACTCTCGATCGAGCCGATCGAGAGTAACGCACACAACACTAAAACTACTCAACAATCCAAGGAGTCAAACTCGGTTCCCAAGAGCTCAATTCTTGCTCTTTGAACCAGAGGCTGATTTCACCGCGAGCAGTTTCAATAGCATCGGAACCGTGAATGATATTGCGGCCGACATTTATGCCAAAATCGCCCCGAATCGTACCGGGTTCAGCATTCAGAGGATTGGTAGCGCCAATAATTTTCCGCGCCGAAGCTACAACGCCTTCGCCTTCCCACACCATCGCCACTACCGGGCTAGAAGTAATAAAGTCCACCAACCCCGGAAAAAAGGGTCTTTCTTTGTGAACATCGTAATGCTTTTCTGCCAATTCGCGGCTTGCCGTCATCATCTTCAGGCCAACTAGCTTAAAGCCCTTGGCTTCAAAACGGCCGATAATTTCCCCAACGAGTCCCCGCTGTACGCCGTCGGGCTTAATTGCTAAAAAAGTGCGTTCCAAGCTTAGCTCCTCTGAGTTTTCTTAACTAATCCAAGAGTATAGATTAGCTTAGAACGCACCCAAAGGCAATTCGCTGCTGCGAGTTTTCACCTAAAAATATTTATACCTCACTTTCTGTATTACATAAATCTTGAGGATTGAAGAACGGCTTAATTATGATACGAGTCACAATTTGGAGTGACTTAAAACACGATCGACCTTGAGTTCAAATACAAAAATATACGATCGAAAACACAGTTATCTATGTTGCCAAACACCGATAATTAAAAGAGGTGTGAATATTATATTCTTAATTAAGTTAGTGAGAGTCAGTTAATGAAAGAAGTTATAGCACTTATTCAAAAGAAAAAGCAAGAGTTTGCTATACTGCCACTATTTGGCTTTCTATCCAATAAAAATATTCACCCCAGACAAAGACTGATTTTTTCACCGACCCTCGCTCCTTTAGCTTTAGGGTTGAGCGATTTAAGCAAATACGTGCTTCGAGAATCTGGAAGCCATAACAAAATTCAGCAATTAATCAACAAACATACGTATACAGAAGGGTATTATTGGCATTGGTGCTTAGAAAATTTGGAGAAATTGGGTTTTAACCAATCAATAAGTTATGGCGATTTGCGATTGCTGTGGGGAGAAGAAACAAAAAAAACGCGATCGATCGGTTCGGCTCTCGAACGCCTTGCTTTTCAAGCTTCTCCTATTGAGAAACTGGTATTAGCGGAAGTTATCGAAGGAACTGCAATAGTTTTTTTTGATGCGGTACTGCTAGTGGCAACGGAATTACAAGAAATCACTAAAAAAGAATATATTTGTGTGGGCGATGATTGCGTAAATTTAGAAAATCATCGCCTTTTAAATACGCTGGAAATGCAGCAATTGCTGTCGGAAATTGCGGTTTCCGATCGCGAATGGCAGAAAGCGTTAGAATTAGCAGAACAAGTGTTTGAACTTTTTACAGAAGCGATGAACGAATTGCTGGCACACACCCAAACAAATTCTTGCAATACCGTCCTGCAATTAGAGCTTCTCGTATGTTAGATCCTCCCCATTCTCTTGAGGGACGGGGAATTCCGCTGATTCGTTAAGCCAATAAAACCAAAATTTTGATGTTTATCCTTGATGGCGGCTTCAATCCCCCGCCATACTTCATCATTTTTCTTTGTTGCCTACTCCCAATTCCCAATTCCCAATTCCCCATTCCCTCTTGCCTGCAACGGTTTGAGGTTTTTTTTGTGGCATCCCTTGACAAGTCATACTCGTTATGAGTACGCTTAGCTTAACAACCGAATTCAACCCACTTACCCGAAGAGTCAAAATCATGTTGCCGAACCAAGAAGGTCAAAGAGTACCCAACGTAACTTTTCACACCCGCAAAGACAACCAGTGGGTAGATATCACCACCAACGAATTATTTGCAGGCAAAACCGCAGTTGTCTTCTCGCTGCCGGGGGCCTTTACCCCCACTTGTTCGTCAACGCACTTGCCGGGATACAACGAATTAGCGAAAGTTTTCAAAGCCAACGGCGTAGATGAAATCATCTGCATTTCCGTCAACGATACTTTTG
>JBOFTL010000044.1:0-18868 GCA_051652045.1 Microcoleus sp.
AATCATTTATGCAATAAGTTAATATTGTTACCCGATCGGGTAAAATCGCTCGAATGCAATGCCGATTACTCGAACGCGAGATCGTTGGTATTTTTGAAAATCGATCGAATTGCATGACTCATTTAGACTTGCTATATAGCGATCTTAATCATTTGTAAATTTCTTACTCCCTCCCCTTGGTAAGGGGAGGGTTGGGGTGGGGTAAAAATTTTACGACTCATGTGCGATCGCTATATTTGTATGGGCAAATCATTCGGGCAATAACCTCTGTTATAAATTTCAGATTTTGTACCCGAATGCTTCACCCAATCGCGCCGCAATGCACCCTAAATTTGCACTATCCAGCCACTGCTGATAACTTTTGGCTGACAGCTTCTTTCAACATCGCCGCCTTATCAGTTCGTTCCCAAGGCAGATCTAAATCGCTGCGTCCCAAATGACCGTAAGCAGCTACCTCTTGATAGAAACGGCCGCCTCTTTCCGCAGGCAAATTCTGCAAATTAAATGTCTGAATAATCCCCGCCGGACGCAATTCAAAAATCTGCTTCACAGCTTCCAAAAGGCGATCTTCATCAACTTTTCCCGTACCAAAAGTTTCGATCGTCATGCTAACAGGCCGTGCCACCCCGATCGCGTAACTCAACTGCATTTCGCACTTATCTGCCAAACCCGCCGCCACAATATTTTTAGCAACATAGCGACAAGCATAAGCCGCGCTGCGGTCTACCTTTGTCGGATCTTTTCCCGAAAAAGCACCGCCACCGTGCCGCGAATAACCGCCGTAGGTATCCACAATAATTTTGCGGCCGGTTAAACCCGAATCTCCTTGAGGCCCGCCCACTACAAATTTGCCAGTGGGGTTGACAAGGAAGCGAGTTTGTGAATCCGGTTTCACGCTGATATCGGCGAACATCGGTTCGACTACAGCAGTCCAAAGGTCTTCTTTTATCTTGGCTTGAACGGCAGCAGTGTCAGAAATATCGCCGATCGTTTCTGTATGCTGTGTAGAAATTAAAATCGTATCGATGCCGACAGGCTTTCCATCTTCGTAAATCACCGTAACTTGGCTTTTACCGTCGGGACGCAGGTAAGGCAACTGACCGGTTTTGCGGACTGCGGCCAATTGACGGCAAATCCGGTGAGCCAAACTGATCGGCAATGGCATCAATTCCGGCGTTTCGTTGCAAGCAAAGCCGAACATCAAACCTTGGTCGCCGGCTCCGATGGCGTCCAATTCCTCATCGCTAGCTAGCTCCCGGCTTTCCTGGGCGGCATTCACCCCTTGAGCGATATCGGGAGACTGAGAGTCAAGAGCCACCAATACCGAACAGCTATTGGCAGAAAAACCGTTGTCAGCGTGGATGTAGCCGATGTCTGCTATAGCTTTCCGTGCCAATTCAATGTAATTTACCTGAGCTTTAGTGGTAATTTCGCCTGTCAGCAGCACCAAGCCGGTGTTGACCACAACTTCGGCTGCGACACGGCTTTTAGGGTCTTCAGTTAGCAAGGCATCTAAGATAGTGTCTGAAATTCGATCGCAGATTTTATCGGGATGACCTTCAGTAACAGATTCAGATGTAAAAAGGTAGCGGCGTGACAATGAACCTTCCTCCTTGAGTGGGTCAAAGCCTGCGTGACATCAACGACCGACGAGTTGCTTTCCTGTAGCGACCCAGAACTATTGCATCTCGATCGCCGAAAAATTTGTGTCGGTCTGGTTTAGTTGCAGCAGGGTTTGAAATTTGATTAAAGTGACACCACTATAGCAAACGGAAGTTCCCCGACCGAAAGGTCTGGGGATTTTTACCTCTTATTAGATTCTGTTGAATTTTCGATCGAATCAGGCTTGCACCAATCAGCCCTCATACCCCAAGAGGGTAAAATACAGCCAGGTTAGAGCGTTGCTTGTCAAATTACTCAGGGGTGGGACTCATCGCTCACCTCCTATTCTCCTCACGCAAGTGTGCTATCGCACTCTGGCGTGAGTACCTCGGAGGTCTAGATGGCAGGAATCCAAAATTTACCAAACTTAATCCATACAGTTGCAGACCTAGAATTTCCCGGCGGTCCGATACCGCTTGACTCAAAATTTTATATCGATCGTTCCGGCATTGAATCGCGTGCTTGTGCTGAGATTGCCAAACCTGGAGGCTTAATTCGCATTAAAGCTCCCAGAAAAATGGGCAAAAGTTCTTTGATGCTGCGGATCGTTCGGGGAGCGAGCGTCAGAGGCTATCGCACTGTTACCGTAGATTTTCAGCAGGCTGACGAAGCAATTTTTGCAGGTTTGGATAAATTTTTACGCTGGCTGTGCGTCAATGTCGCAAGGCAACTCAAACTCAAACCAAATCTTAGCGATTTTTGGGATGAAGATATGGGCAGCAAGGTAAGCTGCTCTACTTATTTTGAAAACTATTTGCTCGAACAAATTGACGTTCCTGTCGTTTTGATTTTCAATGAAGTCAATCGAGTGTTTGAACGATCGGATATTGCTAAAGAGTTCCTGCCGCTGCTGCGTTTTTGGCACGAACAAAGCAGGCAAAGTGAAACTTGGCAAAAGCTTCGCATGGCGGTAATTCATTCAACAGAAATCTATATTTCTTTGAATATCAATCAATCTCCTTTTAATGTTGGTTTGCCAATTAAGCTGTCCGAATTTACTGCCGAACAAGTGCAAGATTTCGCGCAACGGCACGGACTGGATTGGTTCGACCGCTCTTCGGTCGATCGATTAATGAAAATGGTAGGCGGACATCCTTATTTAGTGCATTTAGCTCTCTACCATCTGGCAAATTTAGCCCAAAATCGCCAGCAGCAAGAGGAGAATGAGGTGACACCAGCAGCAGACTTGGAACAACTGTTAAAAGTGGCTCCCACTCAAACCGGAATTTACAGCGAATACCTGCGAAATCACTCGATCGTCCTCCAGCAGCAACCCGAGCTGGCCGCTGCTTTTCAACAGGTTGTCGCTGCGGAAAATAGCGTGCGTTTAGAGCCTTTAATTGCCTATCAGTTAGACAGCATGGGATTGGTAAAAATAGCAGAAAATAATTGCAGCGTATCTTGCGAATTATATCGCCTGTATTTTCAGCGGCGCAATTTCTATAGTAGCAATCTCTCCGATTTTGGTCTGGAGGAGTTGCAGCAAGAAAATGAAAGGTTGCAAGCTTTGGTCAATGCAGACGAACTCACTCAAATTGGCAACAGACGGCATTTCGACAATTGTTTGCGAGCCGAATGGAAGCATATGGCTCGCCAGGGTACTCCGATATCTTTAATTTTGTGCGATATTGATTATTTCAAAGTTTATAACGATACCTACGGACATCAAATTGGAGATGAATGTTTGCGATCGATCGCTCAGGCTATTCGCCGAACTCTCAAGCGCTCTACTGATGTAGCCGCTCGCTACGGAGGTGAGGAATTTGCGGTAATTTTACCTCAAACTGATGCTGCGGGAGCTTTGGTTATTGCCGAACAACTTAGAGCGAATGTTAAGGCTTTGAATATTGCTTTTGAACCTGCAATCCTGGAATGTATGCCCAATCCTGTAGTAACTATTAGTTTGGGAATTGCTAGCGTTGTTCCCGGCCCGGAAAATGATGCAGCAACGCTGGTATTAGCTGCTGATGAGGCGCTTTATGACTCGAAAAAACAAGGGCGCGATCGCATTACTCTCAGTTCGCTGCTAAACTTTAGATTGGCGGCTGTTAATTGATTTAAGTTGATAGTTGTAGTGCGAGCGTCCCCGCTCGCGATCGATTGATAGTTGATAGTTGATAGTTGATAGTTGATAGATAGTAGGGTGCGCAGTGCGCACCTGACAAGGTTGAAAATCGCAAATAGAAACAAAGATTAATACCGGGGGACTGTCGGATCGACCAACATGGAATAAGCATCGATGCCGCCAACGATATTTTTAACGTTAGTAAAACCCTGACTTGTCAGCCAGTGGCACATTTGAGCCGATCGCACTCCGTGGTGGCACAAAACGAAGGTTTCGGTATCGCGATCGAGTCGATCGGCAATTGTTTCAGACCATTCGGCAAACTCGCTCAGCGGCATAATTGTAAATCCCGGCAGTGAGGCGAGTTCAATTTCTTGAGGTTCGCGCACATCCACAAGTTGCAATTTTTCAACATTTGTTTCTGCTAAACGGCGACCCAATTCTTCAACTGTTATTTGACCAAAAATTTCTGACATATTAAATGAAGGAAGAAGGAAGAAGGAAGAAGGAAGAAGGAAGAAGGAAGAAGGAAGAAGGAAGAAGGAAGAAGGAAGAAGGAAGAAGGAAGAAGGAAGAGGGAAGAGGGGGAGGTGGGGAGAAGGAGTAAATTCTTAATTACCAATTACCAATTCCCCATTAGCAATTACCAATTCCCCATTAGCAATTACCAATTACCAATTACCAATTCCCCATTACCAATTACCAACTGTCAATTGAGTCGTGAAGGTGGGGGGATTAACTCAGCAGGAGGAGTCGGTGCGGGGCGATCGTCCAATTGACCCACTCTATCTCTAGAATCAAGACAAGTAGACATCAGCCGTTGAGTCGAAAAATCTAGCCTGCGGCTCAATCCAACTACGCATTCAGAAAACACAGTCGGCAATAAACTGCGGCGACAGCTATCAAGGACTAACAGCGGTTCAGCAGCTTGAGTTCGAGATCGGACGCTGATATCCACCACGCAAGTAGTCAGCTCATCGGGGCGGCGCACCCGCCTGCAGCTAGCCAGCGCATCCGCAGCAGAAATTTTGGTTTTGCGGTTGATTTGAACGGCACACTTAGATATGTCGCGAGGGTGAAGCGCGCCCGCACAAGCGCTCGCAGCCACCTCCGGCGCAACTCCAGCATCCACGAGTTCAAGAGCGCAGACGCGGTAGGGATTGCGATTGCGGGGAATTCTAATCGTGATGGCTGATGCTGGCTCTACTGGAAGCGAAGCCGCAAACAAGCTCAAAGTTGTTAGCTGTGCTGCGAGAGCCAAAATCCAGCGTTTGGGGCCGAAACTTGCAGGTGCCAGAAGGAGGGAAGAATTGCGGTTGTGCATGGCAGGTTAAAGTTATGAATTTTTGTAGCAGTTCGATCGCTCGTCTGTTCCTTCCGTATTTTAGTTAGATCGCGTCCGGTCGATCAAACGGTTTGTAGTTGCGCTGCCGGCGCCGGCTAGTAGTTGCGCTGCCGGCGCCGGCTTGTAGTACCCGCAAAAGTCCGCGATCTTACTGCTGTCGGCGATGCCAGCAGAAATCGACGATCGAAAAAGCAGATAAGTATGTCAAAATAGAGAGTCTGCATAAAAATGCCTAAAAATATTAGAGAGGAAAATAAATGTCTCGATATCGAGGCCCCCGATTGAGAATTGTCCGCCGCCTGAAAGATTTGCCGGGGCTGACCCGCAAATCCCCGAGACGGGATTATCCGCCCGGACAGCACGGTCAAAACCGCAAAAAGCTGTCAGAGTATGCGATTCGCTTGCAAGAAAAGCAAAAACTCCGTTACAACTACGGCGTGACAGAACGCCAACTGCTGCGCTACGTCCGCAAAGCCCGCCGAGTGGTAGGTTCTACAGGTCAAGTCCTGCTGCAATTCTTGGAAATGCGCTTGGACAATACCGTGTTTCGGATGGGGATGGCTCCCACAATTCCAGCCGCCCGACAACTGGTAAATCACGGTCACGTTACGGTGAACGATCGCGAGGTCAATATTGCCAGCTATCAGTGCAAGCCTGGAGATACAATCGCTGTTAAAAATAGAGAGCGATCGCGCCAAATGGTGGAAGCTAATCTCAAAGATCCCGGTTTGGCTCACTTGCCCAGTCACTTGGAATTTGACAAACAAAAGTTGGTTGGCAAAGTTAACGGTCTTGTCGAACGCGAATGGGTTGCGCTTCAGATTAACGAACTGTTAGTGGTTGAATACTACTCGCGTCAAGCTTGAGCAGCGAGTTCGATCGTCAGCTATCTGTCATCAGTCATTAGGCTGGTGCAAAAAACCCGGTTTCTAGGAAAAATCGTCGCTCTCTCCGAGATAGATTGACCTAGAAACCGGGTTTTTGCGATCGTTACGATCTTGCGCGATCGATTACCATCACAGTTTGTAGTAAAGACTTTAGTCTTTAAAAGATGAGGACTGAAGTCCACACTACGAACAGGTTTGTAGTAAAGACTTTAGTCTTTAAAAGATGAGGACTGAAGTCCACACTACGAACGAACATATCGTGTTCGTCAGTATAATCTTTGATTTACCGAGGGAGGATGTCACACAAAGTTAGCCGGGTCTTGATCTCGTCGGTGCTTCACGGGTATGGGAGTACCCTGGGCGTCACCCGCTAAGGCCGCAGTTGCTTCCAATGCTTCCTTCAGCCGCTTCGCCGCATAGATTGACATATCGCGAGGCACGCTGATGCGATCGCGCAAATACCGCAAAGCAGCATCAGCTCCGGGAGGTGGAGTGCAAGCTCGATCGGTCATCATCAAAGTTAAAGCGCAGCGTAAAGCTTCATCAAATAAATTGCCACCAACAGGATTGACTCGCAGGATATTTTGGCGGTGCTTGAGCACGCGGTGCAGTGCTTCAGCGCGAGATGTTTCCGGTTCTGGATACATCACATCTGGCAGTCCGGCCCAAGGGCCATTGTCCACGCGGGATTTGTTGAGCAGCATCTGAGGTTCGCCGTTTTCATAGCAACCGCCCATTTGAGGCGGTAGATCGTGGGCGTGGGTGTGGAAGTCGCTTTGGGTGCCGCGATAAGTAGGGCGACTTTCCATCGCCGCAAA
This sequence comes from Microcoleus sp., assembly GCA_051652045.1. Taxonomy (GTDB): domain Bacteria; phylum Cyanobacteriota; class Cyanobacteriia; order Cyanobacteriales; family Microcoleaceae; genus Microcoleus. Next base: position 6,778 of record JBOFTL010000044.1, read on the forward strand.
CCAGTCGGCAAAGCGCGGGTTTTCTTCCCGCAACGAGTAGCCTTTGTAGTAGTAAAGACTGGCATTCATCCGTTCGACGTAGGGCGTAAAAATAACATCCACAATGCCAAACTCATCCAAGAAATAAGGTCCGGGCGTGCTGCTGAGAGCTGCTTCTACTTGGGCGACAATGCTCGTGAATTGGTTGCGGTTGTGCTGTTCGACTCTGGGCGAACTTGCTGGGTAGCACAGCCAAGAACACCAAGCTCTAAATAGCAGTCGCTCTAGCTTCCGCAGGGGAAGCACTTGCGGGTGTTCTATGCCCGAACCCAAAGGGCCGAAGACTTCTTCCAGGGCGATTAATATATCATCGCTTTCAGTGATCGTGCGGCCGTCTAGGTCGATCGCGGGCAGCATTCCTGAAGGCACTTTGCGCTTGTACCAACTTTCTTTTTCCCCGTAGCAGAACATGGTAACTTTGTCAATGCGGTAGGGAATTTGTTTCTCTTCCAACCACAGCCAGATTTTCTGACAGTAGGGACACCAAGCGTGATTGTCGCGGTATAAAGTGACTCTCACCTCGGATTCGCTTTGTCCGAAAAGGCGCAAGCGGGCTTGAGAGTTAGTCGGTCCGTTGGCGGTATCGATTTGAAAGTCTGTCAGCGCCTCTAATTCTGTCCAGCTTAAGGGGGCGATCGTCGTGGTGGATGTCATAAGTCTGCTTCGTAAAAATTAACCAGTAAAAATTAACCAAACTTAGCTAAAGTCATCTTTAGTCAAAATTCAGAACTAACTTCCTACACTGTTGGGTGGTCGGTCATCCCAAGATAAGCAGGCTATTCCTCAATAGCCTTGGGTTTCCAATCTAAAATATTTAAACTGGCATTTAAATCGCGGTCGATCGACACGTCACAAGCATGACAATTATAAATCCTTTTGGCTCAAGGCAGATCTTTTTTATGCCCGCAACTGAAACAAATCTTAGAACTGGGAAACCATCGATCTACCAGCAGGCTCGATCGCTCTATACATATCGATCGAATATATCGATCGATATGTATAGATCGAATATATCGATCGAACGGTTTTAACAGACGCTAGATTAAAATGTAATTTGTTTGATTTACCATTTTCCTCTATGAATTCTACTGCAAAATCCAGTTACTATCAAGTAGGCGGGAGTTTGGCAAATAATGCTCCCAATTACGTCAAGCGACAAGCAGACGACGACTTTTATCACGGCTTAAAAGCTGGGGAATTTTGCTATGTTTTAAATTCCCGACAAATGGGAAAATCCAGCTTGCAAGTGCGGACAATTCAGCGCCTGAGAGATGCAGGAATTGCCTGTGCCGCGATCGACATTTCGGAAATTGGCAACCGTGGCGTTACTCCCGAACAGTGGTATGCTGGCTTACTGCGGATTCTTGAAAATAACTTTAATTTATCAGATATTGTTAACGTGCGGACTTGGTGGCGCGATCGCAATTTTTTAGCGCCCGTGCAAAGATTGAGTGAATTTATCGAAACGGTACTTTTAGCAAATATTTCCAGCAATATTGTTATTTTTATTGACGAAATAGATAGTATTCTCGCCCTCGATTTTCCCGCCGATGATTTTTTAGCCTTAATTCGATCGTGCTACAACAAGCGCGCCAACAATTGTGAATTCGAGCGACTGACTTGGGCGCTGTTAGGAGTAGCATCGCCCGCTGATTTATGTCGCGATCGCAATTCTAGTAGCACTCCTTTTAATATCGGTAGGGCGATCGAATTAACTGGTTTTAACGAAACAGAAGCTCAACCGCTAGCAGCGGGCTTGGCGGGGATTGCAGGCAGTCCTCATGAAGTTTTGAGAGAGGTTTTGTACTGGACTGGCGGGCAACCTTTTCTAACTCAAAAACTTTGCAAACTTTTATTTGAAAATCCACCACCCCCAGCCGGGGCGGGCACGGGTGTGCTGCCCCTACAAGGGGGGAAAGCAGAGGATATTTCACCTTTATTAATGCCCGATTTACTCACCACAACGCCCCCTTACCAAGGGGGGGAGCCAGAGGGTATTTCACGTTTATTAATGCCAGATTTACCCACCGCAACGCCCCCTTACCAAGGGGGGGAGCCAGAGGGTATTCAAGGTGCTAAAGGGTGGGTTGAGAAAGTCGTGCGTTTAAAAATTATTGATAGTTGGGAAGCGCAAGATGTGCCGGAACATTTGTCAACAATTCGCGATCGCCTGTTTAAAGAAAACCAGCGCGTTGTCAGGAGACTCGGCTTGTATCGGCAAATTTTGCAGCAAGTTGAAATAGAGTTCGATCGCACTCCAGAACAGATGGAATTACGGCTGTCGGGCTTAGTTTTTAAACAAGGCAATTATTTGAAGGTTTCTAATCCTATTTATCAACAGGTTTTTAATATTGAGGTAGTTGAGAAAGCTTTAGACAATTTGTCTCCTTACTCGGATTTGCTCAAAGCATGGCTGAATTCTCACTGTCAAGACGATTCTCAACTTTTGCAGGGCAGCGATTTGCAGTCAGCCTTGGTTTGGGCGGCAGATAAAAGTTTAAGAAACGAAGATTTTCATTTTTTGACAGCCAGCCAAAAGATGATTTTGCACGAGCAAAAAAATGTTTTAAACGACCAAAATCTACTGTTAGCAGCAACTAAGCAAGAAACTCAAAAGGCTTTAGCTGATGCTGCTAAAGCTGAGAATGAAACTGCCTTAGCCAAGCAAAAAGCTAAACATTGGATTGGCATCGGTTCAGCAGTATTGGTAGCATCATTAATCGGGGCGATCGGCTTTTCCACCCTTGCTTACCAGCGGTTTCAACTAGCGCAAGCCAGCATTGAAATCGAACAAAACGGCAGCGATGCTTTACTGTTAGCAGTATCTCAAAAAACCGAAAACAGTCAAGCTTTGTTAGAAGCTTTGCTCAGGGCGATCGTCTCGGGAAATAGATTAAAATACTTAGTAAAAGATGAAGAAGATTTGGCAGAATATCCGGCAACTAGACCGCTGTTAGCTTTGCAAGTAATCCTCGATAAACTCAGCGAAAATCAGCAAATTAAATCTCCATCTATGCAGCCGAGAAAAATCACTTGGAAAGCTCATACAGGTGCAGTTACCAGCGTTAGTTTCAGTCCGGATCGCAAATTTTTGGCAACCGCAGGAGTAGACGATCGCATTAAAATTTGGAATTTGTCAGGACAAAAAATTGCTGAATGGAAAGCTTTACAGCAGTCAGTAAATATGCTAAGCTTTAGCCCGAATGGTAAATATTTAGCAACAGCCGGAAAAAACGGCACGATAAAATTGTGGAGTCGATCGGGCAACAAGATTTCGGAATTTAAAGTCATTCAAGGTTCAGTAAACAGCATCAGTTTTAGCCCGGAAGGTAAGTATTTAGCAGCAGCAGGAATCGACAGCAATGCAACAATTTGGCGGTTGTCACAAGTAGCAGAAAAAATATCTTCTCGCGCCGCACTCCCCGGCCACAACGGCTTAGTTAGAAGCGTCAATTTCAGTCCGACAGGCAATTTTTTGACAACATTAGACGGCAAGTCAACAGTGCGAGTTTGGAATTCATCGGGAAGCCTGGAAAAAACCCTGCCAATGCAAGTAATCGCGATCGGATTCAGTCCTGACCGACAGCAACAGAAGTTTGCTACAGTAACATCAAACGGGACGATCGGACTGTGGAATTTATCAGCAAAAAACCTGGTTAATGAATTTCAAACCTTGCATTTAGACGCCAAATCAATTAGCTTCAGTCCCGACGGATCGAGACTTGCTACAGTGGGAATTGACAAGACAGTGCGACTGTGGAATTTAGCGGGACGGCAACTCGCTCAATTTGAATTTGCAGAGAATGTTGTCAGTGCAAATTGGAGTCGAGACGGGAAGCAAATAGCGGTAGCTGGTAGTAACGGCACTCTGTGGCTGAGGCAAATTGAAGGATTAGAAAAATTGCTGCAGCAAAGCTGCAATTTCTTCGCCAATCGACCCGAATATTTGACAAGAATTTCCACTTTATGCCAGCATTCAAAATCTGTCATATCGAATTGAGGGGGCGACAATGAAGCTAAAGTGCGTCCCTTTTGGTTGGGTGTCGATCGAAATTATGAGGACTGAAGTCCTCACTACAAACATTACTACAAACATTGTCGATCGAAATTATGAGGACTGAAGTTCTCACTACAAACATTATTTTTGCGGAATTTCGGGAGAATTTAAGTTAATAACTAACGGGGTAAAATTAATTTTAATACTTGTCCGATCGCTACTTCATGTTTGTGCGTGGCTACTACTACTGCACCGTCCAATCGCGGATCGTAACATCCTACCCAAGCTGCGGGATGGCATTCGTGTACTAAATACGCATACAACCAAATTGCCCCTCTTCCTTCAAGCACGATTCCTTGGCTGTATTGCACGTTTTCGGGAAGTTTTAAACCTGGCAAATCTGTCGGTGTAATAATCCCATCCTGAGTTGTAATTCGCAAGCGCAAGTGTTGGTAAGCTAAACCGTCTTCAGTTTGATGGGGGATTAGTGTTAGTTCGATCGCGCTCATTGTGCTCCAGAATTTGTTAAGTAGATAACAAAATTATAAATCTTTTACGACAAATTGGAAATTCGATCGCCCGCTTTTAATCCCAATTCGGCCGCCCGGCCGCCTCTAAGTTCGATAACTCCGTCAACGAGAACATCGGGTCCGTAGTTAGGGCAGTTTTCGCTCAAACATGGCGGTACCTTGGGAATTATTGCTTGCACTACTCCCTCCCGCAGAAAAATCATATCGAGTTCGACAAACACGTTTCTCATCCAAAAACGCACGTTTCTGGCTGGTTCAATGGGGAAATACATCCCGCGATCGTCCGGTATTTCTGTGCGGAACATCAAACCGATCGCTTGTTCTGCTGGAGTCCGCGCTACTTCCAATCCGATCGGGCTATTTCCCACTACAATATTAACCGAAACTGGCAAAATTTGACCCATATCTATTCCGCCAAACAGCGATATAAAATCCTCTCGATCTAGATTTGATGTTCCAGATAAAACTGCTAAATATTTTCCCGTTCCTCGCTCTTTTAAAAATGTCTGATTATCCGCAGTTGAGATTTCCAAATCGTTAAATGTTATTCCTGATTCTAGCACGATTTTGTCGTTTCCGCTGCCAAAATCTGTAATTAAATCGGCTTCAGCAGCGGTAGATGCAGCCGAGATTTTATTAATAACAAATAAATCGCCGCCCGCTCCTCCTGTCAAGACATCTTTACCTGCATCGCCGATGAGCAAATCTTGACCCCGATCGCCATTAATTGAATCGTCTCCAATTCCTCCATAAATTGTATCATTTCCTTGGCCGCCAGCGATCGCATCTGCGCCATCATTTCCTGCTAGCAAATCGCTATCGCGATCGCCAAACAGCAAGTCATTTCCCCCGACACCTTGAATAGTGTCATTTCCGGCCAATCCTCGGATGCGATCGGCAATGGGTGTTCCCGCGAGAAAATCAAAGCTAAAAGTACCTTCAATGTCAGCCATTTTTTAATTAAACCAAAAGCAAAAGCAGGTAGAAGTCATTAGTTCGCTGCCTTTCTATACTTTACTCAATCCTAGCGTAAGTCCTGCGATCGAGAGGATGAGGTAAAACCCTTGGAATCGCATCAAAATATCATCAAAAAAACACTTGTCTCATTACACTACAACAAGGCTTCATATTCATCATGACCGCCAATCCAGAACCAGTAATAATTGTCGCCTTTTTTTAAAGCCAACGCCCGATAGCCACCGCTAACCCGTGCAGACCAAAGATTTTTACCCAGCTTCTTGAAATGTAGAGAGGGATGGAGAGGATTGTCTCGCCAAAGTTGATATGCTTTTTGAGCTTGTTCTTTCAATTCCGGAGATAAATCTGCATAGGCTTTCCAGAAATCAGACGTTGCGAAGGACTTCATGGATATCTCTCACTTTGTTCGCTGCGATATCTGCTTCTGCTTTAGCGATTAAGTCGTTCAGTCGTCCCGATGCCAAATCGGCTTCTATTTGCCGATCCCACATCTCGTATAGATAATCCTGAAGCCACACTGCAAGTTGTCGAACGTCATTTTCTGGGAGTTCTTCAATCGCCATTTTAATTTCAAGCAGAGGAGTCATAGAGCAGTTTGAATTTCATAGTTGTATGTCTATGGTAGCGCGCGATCGCTCACAATTGCCATTTTTCTCAAGCTATGCCATATTCGCGGGAGCTTAGACTAACACTATAAACGATATTCTACTCGCACAATTTAATTCTAGCATTTGGTTCTATCGACTAAACTTAGTAGAGCATTTAGGTGTGTATGCCATTCTTCTGAAGCAACAGATGGATTCTCGGCTACTACTTGTACAATTTGCGCCAATAATCTCTTAATTCGTTGTTGTGCTTGGATCGAGTCTTCTGATTCATAAAGTTTTTGGTAGTCTGTTTCATTTCTAATAGGTCGCAATTCCATCATAACTATTACCTCTCAAGAAATCGGTCAACAGACTGGAAAAGCACCTTAATAAAAAGCAGCTTTGGCGATCGGCATTCGCCAACCGGTACCAAAAGCGCGATCGCTAATTTTCAAACCCGGAGCCGCTTGACGGCGTTTAAACTCGGCCCGCATTACTAATTGTACTGTACGTTTCACTACTGATTCATCATGACCGGCAGCTACAATTTGCGCGATCGATTCGCGATCTTCAATTAACCGCCGCAAGATATCATCTAAAATATCGTAAGGTGGCAAAGAATCTCGATCTATTTGCCCCGGTTTGAGCTCTGCACTCGGTGCTTTGCTGATGATATTTCCGGGAATTATTTCATTGCTACCCGATGGCACATTTCCCGGATATCCTCCCGAATTCAGCCACCCACAAAGGGAATATACGCGAGTTTTTGGTACGTCAGAAATTACGGACAATCCGCCGTTCATATCGCCATAAAGCGTGCAGTAACCTACCGCCATTTCCGATTTGTTGCCAGTAGAAAGTAGCAAATGTCCGAATTTATTGGAAATTGCCATCAACAAATTGCCGCGAATTCGGGATTGCAGGTTTTCTTCAGCAATGCCGAAAGTTGTATCGACAAACAGATCTGCAAGGGTGCGATCGTAGGTTTTCATCAAATCGCCGATCGGCAGCATTTCGATCGCAATGCCGAGATTTTTAGCTAATTCTAAAGCATCGTTAACTGAATGATCGGAACTGTAGGGAGAAGGCATCAGTACGCCTAACACATTTTCCGACCCGATCGCGCAACTGGCAATTGCTGCTACCAAAGCCGAATCTATTCCGCCACTCAAACCGAGTACCACTCTGGAAAAACCGCATTTACGAACGTAATCCCGCACTCCCAAGACTAACGCTTCCCAAATTTCAGCATCTTTTTCTACTGGCTGAAAACTTAACGGTGTAGAATTAATTTCCCGTTCATTCGCTCTATTTTTATCTACTAAATCTTGTTGTATTTCGTCATATTCCAGCACTGCAAAATCAGTTTGAAAAGAAGCAAGTACCTGGATTAATTCAGCATTGCGGTCGATCGCAAAACTGCTACCATCAAAAATTATATCATCATTTCCCCCTACTTGATTGGCATAAACAATCGGGAGGGCGCAGCGTTTGGCACTGTGTTGCAGCATGGCCGATCGAACTTCTCGCTTGCCGGCACAGTAGGGAGATGCCGATAAATTAACCACTAAATCTACGTCCATTTTTGCCAGATCGGAAATCGGATCGCAGGCATAACTCCGCTTTCCCCAAAACTCCTCGTTATTCCACAAATCCTCGCAAATAGTAACTCCAATCTTTAATTTGCCAAGATTAAAGCAATCGCTTTTGTCTCCTGGTTCAAAATACCTGTCTTCGTCAAACACGTCATAAGTCGGCAACAATCGCTTATGGAAAATCTGCTTGACTTTACCGTTTTCTAATAATGCTGCGCTGTTAAACAAGGATTTGCCACCTTGTTTTACGGCTTGGTAATTTGGTGTTGCAGTTCCAACTAGGGCTGTCAAATTCGGTGGCAAATCTCGTGCTAGCTGCTGCAATTTTTCCCCGGCGGCTTCAATAAAACTGGGAACTGCTAGCAAATCGCGCGGCGGATAACCTAGCAGGCAAAGTTCCGGTGTTATTAATAAATTAGCACCCGCACTTGCAGCTTTTTGGGCAGCTTCTAAAATTAAGCTTGAGTTGCCAGTTAAATTTCCGATAGTTGGATTGATTTGGGCGATCGCAATTTTCATGTCGAAAAAAGAAGGAATAAGGGTAGCGGATGTGGTAGCGGATGTGGTAGCGGATTAATTATTTAGTGTGAGTCATGGTTTATGCCAAATAAGTTAGATTTAAGTAGAAGGAATAGGAAGAAGGAATCAGGAAGAAACCGAAAAAAAAAGAAAGCATAATAAAGAATTAAGAAGAAAAAAGCAAGAAGGAAGAAGGAATTATATTTATAAAGTAATTCAGTGTGTTGTGGTCAGTTTATTTTTGCAGTCGCGGACGGATTAAGAGCAAATAAAACGGGTTTTTACACTCATGTGCGGGTGAAAGCTAAGTAGAGTCGTGAAAAACCCGGCTTCTACTTATCCGTTACCCAGAACGATCCTTGAAGTTTCTTGCCTCCCCTTTTTTAAGGGGAGCCACTGCAATTGAAAGGTTCCCCTTTCTTTAAGCAAGTGGCACGAATTTAGAGGGTTCTAAATTCGATCGAGAGATTTAAAAACACGGGCTAGGGGCAATTTCAATCTTTTGTTATTCCCCTGTAATGTTTCAATTCTTCATCAATAAAATAATTTACCAAATCCCGGTAGAGCTTTTCAACTATATCTGGATTCAAACCAGATTGTTGAGCCCACTCGCGCCGCTGTTGTAACATAGCATTAAATCGATCGGGCGCTTTCACCTCCGCTTCACTGGTTTTCAGTCGGGCGGCCGCGATTACATATTGAAATCTTTTGCTTAAAGCATCGATCGTTTCTCGATCTATGATATCGATTTCTTCTCTAATTTCCTGAATATCGGAACACTCTTCTGGGGGCTTCATCACCTGAACTCCTTAGTAGATTTTACTCTCATCCATCTTACTCAATTCAATTGGGAGTGTCATCTCTTGCCCAACTAAATAAATACTAAAGGTTTGTCCTTGAGAGGGGCAAAAGCTTCTGCATCAAAGCGGTACAAACTAGCAGGGCGGCCGGCCCCCCGCGAAACTTTAACACCCGTATCGCACAAAAAACCCAATTTTAACAATCGCGCCCGAAAGTTAGAATAGTCAGAAAAGTTTTCCCCTAAAATAGTGGTATAAAGTTGATACAAATCGCCCAAAGTAAAAGTTTCCGGCAACACTTCAAAAGCAACGGGACTGTATTCAAGTTTGTTCCGCAATCGCCGATAACCGTATTCGAGAATGCGATCGTGATCGAAGGCTAATTTAGGAACTTGTTGCACTGGATACCAAGCAATTCCGCTGACGCGGTGGCTGACTCCGGCAACTACACTGGGGGCAATTAACTCAGCTTCTTCAAGCCGTACTAAAGCAAAATAACTTACAGAAAGATAGCGATCGCCCCTGGTAAACTCCCGAGGATCGCGCCCCGGTTCTCCGAAGGTATAAAGTTGCTCCAAATACAAATTTTTTACCCGGATTTTCTCCGACAAAATTCGGTAAGCTGCATTTTCCAAAGACTCTCCATCCCGTACCAAAGTACCGGGCAAACTCCAACAGTCGATAAACGGTTCATCTTGGCGAAATACTAACAGTACCAACAAGCGATTCTGTACGGTATCGACCGAGAAAATAACATTATCTACCCCTACTTTAAAGTCAGCTAGCGAGCAAGCTGCGTTTTTTCTTGTGCCTCGTGCCATGCGTACAAATTCTCCCTATTGATATAAGCTTCGATGGGAGGTGTCAGGGCTTCGGTATCTCCGGTTTCGCGGTAGAATGTCGAAGAAACATTGGGAGCATTTAAAGATGCGATCGCTACCTCCGCACCCAATCGCCTTAACTGCCACAAATCTAATTTTTCTGCTGGATATCCCGGTCTGGGTACTACCAGTAACTGTACCTGTTGTAACAAATTTTCGATTTTGTACCAGCGACACAATTGTTCTACCAAATCTGAACCAATTACCAAGGTTAACTCGGCATCCGGCCACAGCAATTTTGCTTGTTCTACAGTTTCTAAAGTTCTGGGACTGCTGAGTTCGGGATGTAAGGAGATATTGTGCCGGGGCGAGTTAATTTCTTGAATCATTAACAGCAGCATTGCCGATCTGTGTTCTAGGGAAGTTTGATGCGATTTAAAAGGATTATCTGCCGCCCAAACTGCCACTCGATCGAAATGCTGAGCCAACCAACTCATAATTATTTTGTGTCCCGCTGTAGGTGGGTCGGCACTGGTTCCAAAAAGAGCTATTTTTTGCATAGATGGCAGTTGAGAGTTGAGAGTTGAGAGTTGAGAGTTGATAGGTAGGGGCGGTGCCCCCGTGCACGCCCTCTTAATTGACAGGTAGGGGCGGTGCCCCCGTGCCCGCCCTCTTAATTGAGAGTTGACAGTTGAAAGTTAAGATTCAAGCGTTGAGAGCGGACAATTATCAATTGTCAATTGTCAATTGTCCGCTCTCAATTGTCAATTATCAATTGTCAATTGTTTTTTAGTTTTCTGAGTGAGTCTCAGGAGATCGGGAGAAATTTCGATCGGAAGTGAAATTGGGTTATCGAGTTGGCGAATTGCTGCGGGCAAGCTAGCTACAGAAGCAGCAGTGCGTTTGGCGATCGCCTCCAAATTTTCCGGTTCTTGCAATATTTTACCCTGGCGAACGACCAATTTCATCACCGATTCTCTCGAATCGCAATTATTAATTTCTTCTCCCATTAAACCCAGACAATCGCCGATAATTTCACCATCTTTCACCGTTCTAAAAATTTGCTTGCGTCCCGGATAAGTTACCTTTTCGCTTGCCTCCTTCATCACCGGAATTCCATCAATTTCCACCAACTTGTAAACACCATTTACAGGCGATCCGGTGACTAACTTCGTTCCCAAACCGTAACCATCAATACAAGCGCCCGCACTTTTTAATTTAGCAATTTTGTACTCATCTAAATCACCGCTGGCAATGATTGGAATTCCCGGAAGGAGCGATCGCACTTCCCGAGACAGTGCTACCAAATCCCCCGAATCGAGGCGCACTCCTTCTAACTGCATTTCACCACTGTTAATGCGATCGGCCAATTTCCTCGCCGCCCCAACAGTATCGTAAGTATCGATTAACAGTGGCGCCCCCGGAAAATAGCGGTGAAACGCTGCAAAGGCTTCCTCTTCACTACCTTCAAGGGCTCCGAGGGCCATTACCAAAGCGTGAGCCATCGTACCTACAGGTTTGCGCCCCAACTTCAGGGCCGCCAAAACATTAGAAGTTCCATCCAAGCCCGCCGCGAGGGCCGCCCGCGCCGCCCACACAGCAGCTTGAGGCCCAAAAGCCCTGCGGCTTCCGAATTCTAGCAATTTAGCTTCCGGGCCCGCCGCATCCCGCAGTCTGGCCGATCGCGTGGCAATTAATGTTTGATAATTGATGGTATTGAGTATGTAAGTTTCCACTAACTGAGCTTGCCACAAAGGAGCCTCGATCCGCAGCAAAGGTTCGTTGGCAAATACCGCCGTCCCTTCCGGCACCGCCCAGACATCTCCAGTAAAGCGGGCACAAGCCAGCAGAGTCCAAAATCGATCGGGCGCGTTAGCAAAAATGCCCGCAGACTGCAAAGCCTGAATTTGCGACTCAGAAAACCGCAATTTTTCCAGATAGTCGAACACTTGAGTCAAGCCCATCGCGATGGCGTAGCCAAAACCGTCGGGAAGTCGCCGCACGAACATTTCAAAACTCGCAGGGCGGGAGTCGAGTTCTTCTCCGACGTAACAAGCCGCCATCGTCAGTTGGTAGAGATCGGTCAATAAGCTGTAATCTTCTGGAGAAACCGTCAGTTCCCGATCTTCGGCAATTTCCCCAACGTCTTTGATTAGTGGGTGCTCAGTTGCAGTTGTCATGGCACAACTCCGGACAGACTTTCTTTAATTATAGTGACTTATACC
>JBOFTL010000045.1:0-7380 GCA_051652045.1 Microcoleus sp.
GAGAAGTCAGGATCTCGATCGCTTTTGTCGCAATCTCAGAAGCCTTAACCTCGGCCACTGCCGAAACCTCGATCGCTTGCTCAGATGCTTCGGTGGCAGCCTGTGCGGCATCGACAGCTAGGGCGATCGCCTCCTTCTGGACATGCTGCCATTTAGAAGCGCCTTCTAAGCTGATTCGGCGGCGCTTGTCGGAGCAAGGAATGCCGTTCTCACGGACGATCGCTTGCATTTCAGTCACGGCCATTTCGGACACTTCGACATTAAGAATAGACATTGTTTTACCTCGGGATTTGAAAGGATTGTTTTCCCGGTTGAATCCATATTATTCGATCATCCTCAGAATGTCAATCGGATCTATTTACAGATCCGATTGACATCAGCTAGGGGATGTGGCAGGATATGGGAGTAGGCTATTTTATGGTTGAGGATTTCAGTGAAATTTGCGAAAGACTTAAAGAATGAGAATCAATTAATCTCCAAGGTCGCGATCGAGCTGGCGATCGCCGCTTCCAAGACTTGTCCTACTCGCTATCGACTTGATTATGATGATTTTCGTCCTGGGTTTGATGCGATCGAAGCCTCAAAAATGGATATGAGCTTTGTCGTCTATGTTGAGGCGGCTAAAGCAATCATTGAGACTGTGTTGGAGTCGATCGATGCCTAGTAGGCACGTCCCCCGCGATCACCTAATGCGTCCCGGTGGGCGATCGTATTGCGGGAACGGGAAATCGGTCCTGCATTATGAGGAGTTCCTCGCATCTGCTAAGCGGTGCCGTCACTGCGAGGCTCACTGTGAGGAATTCCCGCCGGTGCGCCAGAGAAAGCCGCAGATTCGGACGGTATCCCTCCGTCCAGAACCTAGAGTAGCTACTGTGCTCGATCGGTTGGCCGCTGAAGGGATTCTAGGAGAGTCGATCGATCTACTCATTGAATGGGCGATCGACTATGAGCTGGACGATCGCTTGGATGGCGATCGGGATTCTGTTTTATTTAATTTTTGGAGAAAAGGCTGATGAATGATTTTGAGGATCTCTTGGACGATCGGCAAGCAGAAAAAGAAGAACCACGCAGGGGTGATGGGCTGATGGAAGAAGATCCAAAAACTTGGTACATCACCAGATACTGCCTAACCTCGGGCATCCAAGAAGTTATTGGTGATTTATGCGATCGAGGAACTTATGTGATCCATGGTTCGCGTAGTGATCAATCGTTTAGCATGAACAAGATCGGAATAGATGCGTTCCCCACCCTCGAAGAAGCCCGTGAAGACCAGCGGAAACGCGCGGCAAAGGCGATCGCATCGGCTGAGAAGAAAATTGCAAAATTAAAGGAGCTACTGTAATGACAAGATTTTTGATTGAGGTCGTTTGCATCTCGTTTTGCTGCACCATTGTTTTCGCGTTACTGCATTTTGGGGCTTCACCTGTGATCGCAATTCTTATTGGCTCTGCGTTCTCAGGATTTTCTCGTGGTTTTTTATTGTCTTATTTTGGATTAAGAAATTAATGCGATGACTCTAATTTTTACAGGATTCCTCGATCGCAAAGGCATTCCGATCGCCGTTGGAGATCTCGTTAGGATTCCGCATTTCAAGGCTGCAAGAAATCGGCAGGTTTGGATGTATAAGCGGGTCCGAGTTGATCTGAACGCGCCCGCTAATTGCCAAGTTATCTTAACGGATCTTGACGACACTCACCGATGCCGAATTCATGCCGCTGACCAGATCGAGGTCATTGACGGTGAATCGATCGATCATCCAACAGAAAAATGGCTAGTCTGCTGGTGGGAGAGAAAAAGATTGAAGACCTGGGACGGGTTGAACGTCTTGGGGGCGGTAAAATAGAAACAAGCCCGATCGTAACTTCCTTGTTTGGGTAGAGCAGTAATCACGATCGGCATAGCCTCCGGAGACGGGGGCTTTTTCGTGTAGACGATCGATCATACCTGTAACGCCAGCGTACAAAACCGACTCAAATCACACCTAGAGGCAGGCTGAAAGCTTTATGTGTCAACACTTTCAGAGCTTTTTTTAAAAAGTTAAAATCCCAAAAAAGCCGATCGGCCCACTAGTACAGTCGAAAAAACAAGTTTAACTCACCAACTCGATCGTCTGCAACCTATACGCATCAAGGCTTTCCAGCGACCTCTATTAGATCGACTCTCTAATATAAATAAAGAATGCCGATCGATCGCAGTAGTACAAAGAGGGGCGATCGTGGTCATCATCTCCGATCGGTACAAGATGATCGCCTATTTTGCGAACTAGCCCAAAAAGCTATACAATAATGAAGAAGGGCGGCAGTACTGGAAATACTCCGCCCCGTGACCAACCCTAAGTAGCTGAACAAGCTAGGATCGATATATGCAGAATACGGAAGTGTTGCACTCGATGCAAGAACTTTTCACGATATCTACCACAGGAGAGAGTGCTGTCTCCATCCGTGGATTGAGCCGATTAAGTGGGATTCCTAAATCCACATTGATTAGTTGGTTCAAGTCAGACTTGACCGGTGACGGCGTGCCAGAACCATTAAAAGCCTTGCAGGATAAGGCTTTGTATTTAGATGGCAACTTCAAAGTAAGAGGGAAATCAATCAAGCCCATCCGATCGGATGTCGCAGTGTGTATCATTGAGTACGCAGCTTTTGTTCTTGGCGTTAAGGATGCACAAGAAAATTACGTAGAGGTTTGCCATAAGCTGGGACTTACAGTTAATAAAGATTTGGTCCAGATGGTAAAGTGTCGCAGGCCAAACTCCAAACGGACAGTTCCATGCTTTGTGTACATGATTCAAGATTCGGCTTCTAAAGCGTGCAAAATTGGAGTTTCAAACGACCCGATCGCTCGACTTGCAACGCTCCAGACTGGATTCCCTTACGATTTGAATTTATTATGGGCGGTGCCTGGAAGTTTTCAGGAAGAAAAAGCGCTGCACAACGCTCTAGACGACTTCCATCTCCGTGGTGAGTGGTTTGACCCGATCGTTTTTTCTCTAGTAAATCCCAATCAGATCAAGGTAAATTGACATGAATCCATTGGAGATCTATATTCAGCAACAAACTGGGTATCTTCCCGAAAAGACTAAACAGGTTAAACGTGATACCCGTTACGAGATCCAGCGTCTTGTCAGAGAGCCTGATGCTTGGAAATGGCTTTATTCTGAAAGCATTTGCAACACTATCTATAAGTGGGGCATTCCTGAAAGTTTTTTCTGGAAGAACTGTTCATGGCTTACCCATGAAGAATTATTGTTCTTAAATGACCACAATCCTGCGCTGTGGTTCATCTGGGCTAGCCGAGATGTCGTCATCAATGGTTTATCCCAGGAAACACGCGATCGACTGGCCCCTGAGATTGCCGCGCTTTGCACTTTGGTGGAATCCTCGACTGGACGGCAAGACTTTGAAACGCGCTGGCGTCGAATCCATGGGCAAGATCAACAGGAGTTGTTCAATGCCTAGGGGTGGGTGGCGTGGAGGAGTTAAGCCTCATGCTTGGCTCTTTCGATCGGGCGAACCTGCAAAATTAACCCGGCTGGCAGTCCCTGAAGATCTCAGAGACGACGTAAAGACGATCGCCCACATGTTCGATCGGGGGGAGCTATCCCTGGATCAAGTTCTCAGGATGAAGGCGCTGATGGAAGGCATGACGATCGAACAACTGGAATCGATCGTTAGTGATTGGGAGGCTGAAAACGCACCCACTCCAACCTAGACCACACCAAACAGCCGATCGCACTCTCTCCAGGGCGCGATCGGCTTTTTGGTGTGGTCTATGGCCATCAGAGGGTTTGACTATTTCGAGAAAAGTACGTACAATTGACAGTATTAGGTTTGTTGACGTTTTTAGCGAGATTTTAGCGATGGATTTTTCTGCAATGACGGATGTGTTTAGCGATGAGATTGTGACGGCGAAGGATTTGAATCGGCAACCGGGGCGGATTTTGGATCTAGCGCTGGAGCATCCGGTGACGATTACGCGGAATAGTGAGGCGTTTGCGTTGATGCCTCGGGAGGATGTGACGGCGTTGATTCAGGCGGCGAAGGTGGCGAGTTTGGCGTTTGAGGTGACGACGATCGCGCATCGATTGATTGACGGTGAGACGTTAGCGGAGGACCATCCTTACGCTTGGCTAGGGGAGTTCGATCGGGATGACCTGAAGGATTTCATTAATGACGTAACCCGTACTTTTAAAGAGTTTTCAGGGTTGCCGACGGCGTTGTTTGAGGTCGATGCGATCATTCACGAATGGCATGAGAGTGCCTTGGTGTATGCAAGCGGGGTACTAGATGAAATGTTCGCGAAGGGTTAAGGTGATTGACTATGGCCTCATACTCTAAATAACAAACATTATCTAGAATATGACCCAACTATGACAAAAAAGAACAGCCCACCGATCGAAAGACTGGTGAGCTGTTTGTTAGGGATTTCTGAATGACTGTCAGAACTATCCGATTTTAGCCTGATTCTCCGTTGCCTTCCGGAAATAGTAGTGCCGATGGCCCCGTTTGAGAGCACCTGTCGGATTATTGGTCAAGCCTCGTATAGTCTATATCCCATATGGGGCGAAGCCGATCAATCGCCTGTTCTGGCGTCGGATGACCTTCCATAATTGTCGTGGCAATGCGCGATCGTTGGGTCCAGTACAATCGAATTTGCCCGTTACCTGTTGGACATCTCCCCTCAATTTCGGCACGGGCACAAGCGGAATGGGCACCACACACAATTTCTTCCAAGCGTCGCATGTCGATCGCTCCACTCTTTATCGAAAAACCAGAAATTGTATCATTTGCATTCCAATGAACAGAAAGGAGTCGAGATTTTTTACTTATTCCGCTAACCAACGGATGTGACATATTCCCATCAGATTCAGATTCAGCTAATGCCGCAAAATCAAGATTAAGGGAGTCGATCGAAGGGGTCAGAACTTTACCCGCATCTTTGAATGTGAACCGAAGTGAACCCTTGCGACTACCTGCGATCGAAACATCTAAATTCGCAGCTTGGCAGCAGAGCAGGAGTCGCGTCAGCGTGTCAGAATCAGTAGTAGCGAGTCCACCCCACACGCAAAGCGTATACGCTGGCTTCGACTCGTATAGTAAGTCAAGGCGTCGGGATCCACTATCTGTTAGGTGGTAGATCCCGCTAAAAACCTGACCTAAAACGTTGCTTATTCTGGCAGATAGTGGTGTCAGCATGGCTTTGCGACGGCCCTGAAGCCATCCAGCCCCAGCGTATTTGGCTCCAGCGTATTGTGCAGTAATCGTCATGTTAAATCTCCTTCAAAATTCCAAAATCCCAGAGAGCCATTATTTTTAAACTCCCAATTTCTTGAAATAGTAATGTCGATGGCCCCGTTTGAGAGCACCTGTCGGATGATCGATCGCCCCCAAGTAATTGGGCATCCCCGTCGCCGTAGGGCACAATTGATCGACGCTTTTCTCCGTCGTGCAGACCACTAGATCCCCTGTTGTGGCACCGACAGACCGATCGAGATCATCAAGGCTATCGATAATCCAGCAGCCCGTGTACAAGATGAGTTTGCCAGCTTGTCCGATCGTCCATGGATCGAACCCGAAATCTTTCGCGATTTCGGCTGTTGTCATATAAGTTCGTGTCATTCTAAGTTCTCCAAAAAAACGATCGCACTTAGTCACCTCGTAAGATCGCTTTACTTTTACGCTTTTTTGGCGTCAACCCGACCGCTACCCCGATAGGCGCGATCGTTTTTCGCCCCTTTTTCGAGGGATGCGGCCTTCGGCAGGCCAGCGATTCGAGTTCCGCCACCGATAGTCCCCTTCGGACTACCACGACGGCCAGGTGGAGGAGTTCGATCGCCTTCTGAGATTTTGATGCGTCGTGGGCTGTCGGGAATTTGTGTCGGTGGCGTTTTTAGCGCAAAATATCCGACTGGAGGCTTAGGTTTTCGCTGGGGGCGATCGGGACACTCTTTCACGTCGTCATTGACATTACGACATCCCGGCGGATGGGGAGGAACGTGAATTCGGGCATCTTCCTGAATCCGCGTTTTTGGTGGAACAGGGGGTGGGCAGATTGGGTATCCAGGCCCAACAATGGGGCATGGATTTCCGCCGTAGGGCTGGTCCTTAGGTTTTGCCGCGATCGCATCAGGGGCGATCGATAGTAGTGAGAGGATTGCGATCGAGATTAATTGTTTTTTCATTGTTGATTGAGTGTTTAGATTAACAGTGGACAAGGTTCCCGAGGGCCAATTGGCGATCGAGTAATGACTCCAATTCAGGAGAAAGCTTTTTGAAATCGCTCGCACACCGATCGGAATAGAATTCAGCGATCGCCTGCCAATTCTCAACAATCTCAGGCTTTCGGACTCCCACAGGATGAGGCAGTCGGAATCCGTCATTAATAGGTGTGAACTGCCCCATCTTCGGATCAATCCCGAAACGTCTCAGGTCTGCGACCGATCGTTCTAACCCCGCTTCTGGCAATCGAATCGAGGGCCGATCGCCTAAAAGAATCGTGGGGACCGAATCAAACTCCCACCCCATGGCCTCACAAACTTCCGAGGTCCACGTAACCACCGCCAGATCGTCCGGAAGCACTTGCCCAGGATGAAACAGATACGGGATTGGGGGCGCGATCGATTTGCGATGATGCCACGGGCTTAGAGCTTCCCACCATTCGATCGCCCATCCTGGAGTGACAGCCCAGTGCCCTAGCTCATGTAGGAGCGTGGCATCACTTTCGTACTGAACCTCCCAAATCTTAGGATGGGGAAGCATTAATTCATCGGCAAGGGCGTTGATTTTTGAAGAGTAAGACATTTTTAAAATTTTCCAGTGAATCAGGGGGTATTGCACTGGGAACACACGGGGGACGGCGATCTAGAACTGAGGGAAATCCTCGTCAGCCGGAACATCGCCCGGATCTTCCATGTTGGAAAACAATTGGGACTGACGAATATCTAGATCAACGAGCCATTCGATCGCGGCCTGCGAAGACTTAAACAAAGGCGTGCGATGACGCGAAGACTGCCCTGCTCCCCAAATCCCAGGATTTCCCGAGAATTCAAATACGAAACCGATCATCCAGCCATCTGAGGAGTAAACCTCGAAGCGATCGCCAAGAATGCCTTTAACGGTTTGAGTCGAGTAGCCAACACTAGAAAGAAGTTCGTCCAACGTCATCACTTCCGACATGACGATCGCCTCATCCGACGGCTTACCATCTAATCGAAGAAGCTCATCAAGAGAAAGACCGGGATTGAGTTCTGTTAAAATTGCCATAGCGACCTGTTATATAGGTGGTTTAGAAGGGGTGCGATTTTGCTTGGAGGCGATCGCATCCCTTCGTTTTTATTATCAGCTACTTAATAGATAAGTGTCAAGTAATCTCCAAAAC
>JBOFTL010000046.1:0-5682 GCA_051652045.1 Microcoleus sp.
ATTTTCGCCTGTCTAGCTAAATCTTAAATATCATCATAATCTTCCCCTTGCACTCCTTGCAAAATCCGAGATAACTCATTCTTCTCATTAATCGCAATTCGAGTCGGAGAACCGCTAATAATCCGTTCGTAACTGCGGAAAGAATCTTTAATTTCCGGCCCGCGTTCGGATATAGTGTACTCTCGAATTCCCTTATCGTGCCACGAACCGCGCATCTTAAACACGTTAATCGCCCGCGACATTTCGCCTCGAATTTCTACGTACTGCAACATCAGAATCGTGTCAGTAATCGTAGAGATATGAGAATCTGTAATCGAATGAGAACCCATGAACTGATCGGTGGTATTTGTAAAAAATCCCGTGATTTCTTCCTGTTTGGCAAAACCTGTTACCCCGATCACGAACTGTCTGAAAGCATTGCTGCTAACACCTCTAGCTAATGCAGAAAGCGAATCTATAGCAATTCGAGATGGTTTAAATTCAGCAATTTCTGATTTAATTGTCTGCAAGTGGTCTTCCAAACCCGCAGATTCTGGGTAAGTACACAGCAATTTTAGCAGTCCCTTGTGTTCCATTTCCTCAAAATCAATGCCCCAAGAATAAGCATTGCGGAACAACTGAGCCCGCGACTCTTCGTAAGCAAACAGCATCGCCCGATAGCCGTTGGTACAAGCATTTTCCAAAAACTTGCTCACCAGTAGCGTTTTACCCGTTCCCGTCGCACCGGTAGCCAAAATAATTGAGTCTTTGAAGAAACCGCCACCGCACATTTCGTCGAGAGTTTTATCTCCCGAAGAAACCCGCACATTTGAAGATCTTTGAGTCAGGCGCATCGCCCCCAAGGGGAAGATATTAATCCCGTCGTTAGTAATCGTAAAAGGATACTCGCCTTTCATGTGAGTCGTGCCGCGCAATTTCAAAATTTCCATCGTGCGGCGGCGGCGTTCCCCTTCTAAAACATTGCGGACAATTACTACATTATCCGAGACGAATTCTTCTACTCCAAATCGGGCTACCGGACCGTATTCTTCTACTCGTTCGGTAGTCATGACTGTAGTCGCACCTACTTGTTTCAATCGGGCAACTAAGCGAAAAATTTCGCGCCTTACTACCGACGCAGCATCGTATTGCTGAAATACTGCTGTCACGGAATCTATGGAAACGCGCTTGGCTTTGTACTTGCGAATTGCATACTGAATCCGTTCTATCAGTGCCGACAAATCGAAATTTCCCACGATATCCTGACCTTCGGGATCTGGAGAAGCATCTAAAATAAATAGCTTGCCTTCATCGATTAATTTTTGCAAGTCCCAGCCGAAACTGCAGGCATTTTTGATAATATCTGTGGGAGATTCTTCAAAAGTGACAAATACTCCCGACTCGTCAAAGTTGGTAATGCCATTGTAGAGAAATTGTACGGCAAATAAAGTTTTTCCCGTTCCCGATGTGCCGCTGACGAGGGTAGTTCTGCCTACTGGCATTCCGCCGTGACTGATGTCGTCGAATCCCTCAATCATCGTGCGAATTTTTTTGACTCCAGGCATTACCAAGATTTCTGACTCCGAGGCGGGACTAATTTCCTTCATGTCGATTTATATCAATTTTCCTTTGACTGCTGGCTGTCACTTCATTATCTTACGAATTCATGTCTTCTTCGCGAAGTTCTTCATAAAGCAAATCTAATCCTATCAAAACTTTCTCTCGATCGGATAAATCGCCAATAATTTTTCGCACCGGGGGCGGCAAGATTTTAGCCAGAGTTGGGGTAGCTAAAATTTTGTCTTCTTCTGCTAGTTGGGGATTTTTCAGGACATCTATGACTTTGAGCGCGTAGACTCCTTGAAATTCCTGTTCCAGGATTTCTTTAAGAGTTTTCAAAGCCCGCACTGAGTTCGGAGTATTTCCCGCAACATACAGCTTCAGGACGTAGGTTTTCTTGAGGGGGCTCATGAATTTTTGTTAAACATTAAGTGTTAGCTGTTAGATGTTAGTTGTAGGTGTAATCGGTCTGGGATTGGCGGTTCTTTGTTATTTTATAATAATTTTTGTCCCACGATCGCTCTCGAGCTCTGCCAGCCCTCTAGCTGGTGCCTGCTGGGGGATTCTCACCAATCCCTGATTCATCCTTCGGAATCGATCGGCGGTACATTTCGCACAAATGAGCGATCGCGTCTATGAGAGTCAATCGGTAATCAAGCAATACTTCCTCGCTGCGACCTTCTAATTTGAGATGTTTGGCAAATTCGTCCATCAATTCCATGTGAATTTCCACAATTTGAGTCACCGGAACATCGGCAAAAAAAGCCAAGTAAACAAATTCGTCTATTTGATTGTTAACCGCAGCATCTTGATTAAAATAATTCAAAACAATCTGGCGGTAACTTAGCTTTAATTGTTCCAAAAGCTTCTGCTTTTCCGATCGAGACAGATTCCGCAAAAAATTTTGAGAATTTCTTTTATAATACACGCCTAAGTATCCCAATCGCTCCCGCAATTTTTCAGCTAGTCGGCGCTGCTGTCGCTGGAGCAAACTTTGAGCCGTCAATTGAGCGATCGCGCTGCTGCTAGCAGGTGAATCGCTAGAGGGAACAGCGGTCGAAAGTTGCAGAAATTGCCCGATCGCCCGATCGATCTCTGTGACAATTTCTCCCATCTTAACAACAGGCAGTTGTACCTCAGCGGGGTGGTAAAAAAAACTGCAGTTTTCCTGTTGTTTATCCTTACCACTAATATACTTATCCTGGAATTCGCCAACCGATACAGACGCGCCATCACCCGATCGAGGTGAAAGAATCACGGCCGGCAAAAGTACCGAGCGTTCTTGCAGCTTGACAGCCAGCGGTCGCAGCACTCGATCGGCCTCAACCACCAAACAATCAAGTAATAGATAACTATCCAGTAAGTGTAACAACTCTGCTGGCGACTTGACCCACGTTAAAACATAGCGATCGCCCTGCAACAGCTCAGCAGCAGCCTCCGCAAGTTCCTGAGAGCGGATCGAAATACAGACAGACAGTTGGGGGCGCAAACTAATCACAGGTGAAACACCTCTGTTGCCCGAAAGCCCTAGCTCGATCGGATTTGATATCTCCTTTACAAATCACTTAACATTACCACAATCATCTAAACATTAATTGTAACCAATCTTAACCCCAAAAGCGGTGAGAACCTTGTATCAGGGGCATAATTAAATTTAGTCCTCTGTTCCCCGTCAAGCTCCCAGAGCCTGATTTCTGCAATTAAGCTTAAGCCTTAAAATAATAGTCAGTCGTCTTAAGTCGCCTCAAACCAGGCACGGGCATCGAAATTGCAGGCGTCGTTGCAGAGGGAAACCAAGATAGACGACTGATATAACTCAAATTAGATACAGATTAGATATACAAATCGGTCGCTGCATTGAGTCTTATAAATATTACTACTGCTCTCGGGAGCGGAATGTTAGGTTTGCCATGTCACTCACTAGCCCCTATCTCAGAAACTTTATCGAACCCATCCCGCTGTGCATCGAAACAGCGCCCTTAAAAGCACTGCAGTCAATTTTCAGCCTGGGCAATTGCGATCGCGTCGCCATAGTCAACCAACAGCTACAGCCCCTCGGATTGGTTTACCTCCGCAGCTTCGGCCCAATGACCTCAGCCGTCGGCGACTGGGAACAGCCCCTCACAGAACTGCGGCCCGAGACACTAGCCCCCCTCAGACCAGTATCAGCAGAACTCAGCGCGATCGAATTCTGGCATTACCTGCAAACTGCGACACCCCAGAGTCCGGCAAGCCCGATCGCCCTCACCAATGCCAGCGGTCAATTTTTGGGGCTGCTAGACAGCCTCAGCCTCCTGCAATTCGCAGCAGCCAATAGCAGTTTAACCTCTGGTGAAACCGCCACGCAGCCCCCTCTCACAGCTCAGGGAACGGCTGCTGCCGGTGCTGAATACACCCCCCCGAGCGAAACCCTCGAAATCGCCCTAGACGCTCAAGTACGCTGCCTGGAAGCAGGATTGCAACCCTCCGAAAACCTGAATTCCCTAATCCAACTGCTCGAAAAACTGCCCCTGCCCCTGAGACTGCAAACCGCCACCGGCAAAATCGTCAGCCAAAATACGGCATGGCGAATTTTTCTCGGAGCAGGACCCCAACCCCTCGCAGAACCAGCAATTTCGGGTAATCCAGCCGTAGAATACCAAAGGGTACAAACCGTCGCCCTCACCAAAGAATGCCGAACTCTTGTTGGTGCTGCGACGGCTGGCGACAGCAAAAATACCGCCACTAGTTGTCCCCTGCCAATGTATGTAGCATCTCCATCAACCTTAACCGCTCCAGCCTGGTGTCCGATCGCCGGCAAACCAGACACCTACCTGTGCGACTGCCCCACCAACAAAGACCGAGAGCGGATCTGGCAATTTGTCAAACAGCCTCTATCGGAAAATCTCATATTGATCCTGGGACAAGATGTTACCGAAGAAAATTTGGTCGCCAAAGAATTAGCAGCTAAAAATGCCGATTTAATCCATCTCAACAGACTCAAAGACGAATTTTTATCCTGCATCAGCCACGAACTAAAAACTCCGCTCACCGCAGTTCTGGGTTTGTCCAGCCTGCTCAAAGACAAACTGATCGGAGAACTCAACGAACGCCAAACCCGCTATGCCAAACTGATCCACCAAAGCGGTCGGCATTTGATGACTGTAGTTAACGATATTTTAGACTTGACCCGGATCGAAACCGGGCAATTAGAACTAATTCCCGAACCCGTTGCAATTGCCACTATTTGCGAAAAAGCTTTTGAACAAGCCAAACAACAACCGCAGCAAGAAGAAAAATCCCCATCCAAACAGCAGAATACTAAGGACGCAGCAGAAGCTGAGGTCGAGGCCCCAATCGAATTTACCCTCGAAATAGAACCAGGACTCAACACATTAATTGCGGACGAACTGCGACTGCGGCAAATGCTAGTCAACCTGCTTTCTAACGCTATAAAATTTACCGAAACAGGTGGCAAAATCGGCCTCAAAGTAAATGTTTGGCAAGGCTGGATCGCATTCACTGTTTGGGATACCGGCATCGGCATTCCTGCTGAAAAACAGCACCTGATCTTCCAGAAATTCCAACAATTAGAAAGCCCCCTGACCAGGCGCTTTCAAGGTACCGGATTGGGATTGGTACTCACTCAAAGGCTGGCTCGCCTCCACGGCGGAGATGTTTCGTTTATTTCCTCAGAAGGTCAAGGCTCTCAATTTACGTTACTCCTGCCGCCAAATCCCCCGGCAAAAACCAGGGAACAACCAGCAGAAACCACAGCAGAATTATCAAAACCAAAATACCAGAACCCACCTCTCGCCCGTTCCCGATCGCGCTTAGTTTTAATCGTCGAAGCAGTTCCCCAATATATTGAAAATTTAAGCAGCGGACTCTCCGGTTTGGGCTACCAAGTCATCGTTGCTCGTTCCGGCACAGAAGCCCTGGAAAAAGCCCGCCGCTTCAGCCCCGAAGCGATTTTTCTCAACCCGCTGCTGCCGCTGCTGTCCGGCTGGGACTTGCTGACGCTGCTCAAAAGCGATCCCGACACGCGATCGATTCCTGCCATCGTCACAGCTACCCGAGGCGAAAAACAACGGGCCTCCATCAACAGAGCCGAAGGTTTTTTGAGCTTGCCGATAGAGATATCAGCTTTGCGGCGGCTGATGG
>JBOFTL010000047.1:0-2645 GCA_051652045.1 Microcoleus sp.
GTTCGATCGTTCGATCGGAAGAGTGGTAGACTGCCCAATGCCCAATGCCCAATGCCCAATGCCCAATGCCCAATACCCAATACCCAATGCCCAATACCCAATGCCCAATGCCCAATACACTAAGATTTCTCTAAATTCCTAGTCATTTCCCACACGCGATTGAGCGGAAAATAAATCACCGGAGTCCACAAACTGCTGAGAATAGCGGAACACAAAGCAACTCGCTGGTGAGAACTCCAAATTTCCAGTAAAGTTCGATCGCCCGCACTCAAAAACTGAATTCCCATTATCGTTTCCGCCACCAATGCCATCACGAAGACAATCAGCGCTACCGGAATCGGATCTCGCTCAATAATATCAGCCGGAACAGACCACATTTTCTGCAATAAAACAGTGAGGATTCCTACAGCAACTAAACTCACCGCGTGACTTGGAAAATGAGCCGTCATCGCATCTTGAAGAAACCCCAAAGTCAACCCTATCAGGGCAGAACCCAACACTGTACGTTTCCGCCTAATACTCCAAGCTACCACCCAGATTAACAACCAGTTCGGGCCGATTCCTAACAATTCCGTTCCCGGCATTCGAGTGGGTAATACCAGGACGCACAGCATTGCAGACAACAGAGTAACAACAAAGTATATAATTTGGCGCGATCGCGCAGACATCCGACGGCGAGAAACAATCTTCATTGCGCTTTGTCTCCTCCTTCTGCAGCAGGAGTTTCACCTTCAGTAACTTTCTCCGGAACTTGTTTGTCGTGGGGGTAAACCACTGCCCATTCGAGGGAATTCATCGGTGCAGAAAACTCAATTACAGCTTCCGGAGCTGGAGTTTTATTCAGATCCACCGACACCACTTTACCCACCGACAAACCTGCAGGGAACAATTGACTGAAAGAAGAAGTAGCAACCGCATCCCCAGGCTTGACATTGGGAACATTATCAAAAAACTCCATTACCGCCTGATTTTTGCCTTTACCTCGCATAAAACCCATGTGGCGGGTGCGACTGATTCCCACACCCATTTGACTGCTAGGATCGCTGATTAACAGCACCAAACTGGTATTGGGAGTAACGCTCTTGACCCGACCGATCAAACCTCCAGCAGCCATCACTGTATAATCGGGTTTGATGCCATCATTGCTGCCGCGTCCCAAAGTTACTTGTTGCCACCAATGATCGGCACTGCGACCGATAATGGGAGCGACAATCCCTTTCATTTTTTTCTTAGCAGAAACGACACCTAAAAGCTCTTTTAGCTTGACATTTTGAGTTTCTAATTCTAATACCTGTGCTTGCAACTCTTGAGTTCGCGCCGAGACGAGCTGCTCTTGGGCGGAGCCGTTGGCATGAAACGGGCGAGTCACCCAACTGTAAACTTCAAATAGTGCTGCACCCTGGGTTTGCCGGACTCCCCAAGCAGCGGTTGCGGCTAAACCTAAAAGTGCAATTTGCAATCGCAGGTCCCACCACCTGCGGAGTGTGTTTTTTAGCATAATTTCAGACTTTAAACTTTCGATCGCCCGTGAATAGATTTTAGATTTTAAATTTGCGATTTTAGATTGGTTTTGCCGATAAATCGGCAATTTTATAGCTAAAATCTCAACAAAATTTTCTCAAGTTTTGAGATTCGAGATTTCCCCTATAAATTCTCAATCCAAAATCTCAAATTTATCAGTTAGGCTTGACGGGATTGCCCGCTAAACACCCGTTCCAACATTTTGTTTTCCAATACTCGACCGGTACCCAAAACTACGCAGGACAGAGGATCTGCTGCAACGTGGGTCACAATTCCGGTTTCGTGACTGATCAGGGTATCCAAACCTTTCATCAACGCTCCGCCGCCGGCGAGCATAATTCCCCTGTCAATGATATCTGCAGCTAATTCCGGAGGCGTGCGTTCCAAAGTACGCTTGACAGCTTCGACAATTACTGATAAAGGCTCCGACATACTTTCGCGCATTTCCGGACCTTTAATCGTTACGGTACGTGGCAGTCCGGATAGCAGGTGCAATCCGCGCACTTCCATCATCGCGTCATCATCTTCAGCAGTGGGATAGGCCGAACCGATCTGAATTTTAATTTCTTCAGCAGTGCGTTCGCCGATGACTAAATTGTGAACTTTTTTCAAGTATTGGACGATCGCATCGTTGAGTTCGTCGCCGGCAACTCGGACTGACTCGCTGATCACCGTACCTTGCAAACTCAAAACAGCAACTTCCGTTGTTCCCCCACCGATGTCTATAATCATATTGCCCGTCGGTTCGGCAACAGGCAGCCCAGCTCCGATCGCGGCTGCGATCGGTTCGTCAATTAACCGCACTTCCCTCGCACCTGCTTGAGTTGCAGCCTCCATGACAGCCCGCCTCTCTACTCCGGTGACACCACTGGGGATGCCGATCACGATCCGGGGCGAAACCAAGGTTTTGCCTTCGTGAACCCTACGGATAAAAGTCTTGAGCATCAGTTCGGCTGTATCGAAGTCGGCGATGACTCCATCTCGTAGGGGTCGAACAGCAATAACATTTCCCGGCGTGCGGCCGAGCATTTTTTTTGCATCTTCTCCGACTGCTAGAGGTATTTTCAATTCTTGATCGATCGCCACTACAGAAGGTTCTTGTAGAACGATGCCTTTGCCAGATA
>JBOFTL010000048.1:0-3315 GCA_051652045.1 Microcoleus sp.
CTTGAGAGCCGACGGTTTGCCAAAAGGATTTCCGTTTTCGCAGCTTGGCGATATGGCTTTGAAGTTTAGCGCTATTCAAGTGCTTACTATACCGACGGTAGTACCGACGATGTAGAGCAATGCAATGGTTATAGATTACCCCAGCCGCATTAATTGACCGCTTCAGGTGTCGATTGCGCTTATGCTTGTAGAGCTTAAACTTCAACGTTTTCATACGGATTATGATAGCATCAATGTCGGTACTGGGTGTTGCCAATCAAGCCGTTGTGTCAGCCCAGTCACTGATGACTGATGACTGATGACTGATGACTGATTAAAAGCCGTCCTGGAAGGACGGGGCTTTAAACCCCAATTTTCGGTAAAACCGCTCAGGTGCTGTTGATGCAGAGTCCTTGGTATTTCAAGCATTAAACCGAAACGCATTCCGCCCGTCGGAGATCGAAATTTCTACTTGTTCGACTTTTGCCACCGTATAATCCTTGAGTGGAAAATTGAGGGCAGCTTTCGGAACAGAAGCCGATTCCCCGATCGAGACGTGTTCGACAAAATCTATCCCCCCAATCTGATGCAGTTCCCGGCGCAAGTCATCAAGCAGGATGGCGGTTCCGGGATTTTGATTGGCGGGGGCCAGGAACGATCGCAGCCTTCCCCCGATCGTGGCGGCCACCACCTGCGGGTTGACACTGGGAATCTGCCGGACGATGACTGAAATAAACACGGGCTGAACGGCGATCGGGCTGACAAATAGCTCGATTCCCACCTGCATAAAGGGGAGGATTGCCGTCCTCAACGCCAGTCGCTGAGCATCGTTGGGCTGAGAGCCGTCGGCATTCAAGCAAAACAAATGGACGCAGCCGGGTAATTGACTTCTCCTGTCTTGCCCGACATTGCCCTTAGCCACAACGACGCTTCCCAGTCCCAGCAAAGATCGGGCTTTCTGCTCGTAGTCATCCCTTGACACAACGCTCCGCCGTCGCAGCGCCAGCATCGCGCGAGTCTGCGTTTCCTTGATGGATTCGGCGTTGGTTCCGCCCGTCGCGTCGGTGGGGTTGAGGACGCTTGCCAGGTATGGGCGCGACTGAGTGAGGGTGTTGATTTGGTAGCGGGGAACGTTACCGACTGCCCCCGATATCGCGCAAGTTGCAGCGACCTCTCCCGACACTTGCCCGACGGGGATGACCAATTGCTCGTTTGTGGTAAATTTCAGGCGGCGATCGGCGGTGTTGACCTGCGTTCCGGCTGGGATGATGTAGGCTTCCGTTAGTGGTTGGCTGAGATTGAATCGCAGTGTGGCGATCGCCGGAGTCCCCAACCTCCTTTGAATCCCGAATATTTGCAGGAATTGGATAACGAAGGCAAAGGGAAGTTTATTTAGGAAGTAGAGCGCTTCGGCGGCAACGAACGCTTGCATTTCGGCGAAAACCCGAAGCACCGAACCGGGGCTGAAGTCATTGAGCGTGCGGTTCGATCGCTCGTAAATTCGCCCGATCGCCAACTCGACCAAAGTGCGTTCGTTGCGGGGATCGAGGACTGGATTTGGCAGTGGTTCGTATCGTGTTGGCATAATGGTAGCAGGTGGCAATCTTTCCACCTGGGATTATTGTACCGAACAAGAGATGGATGCGTTTGAGATTGAGCAATGTGGCGCGGCTAGGAATGAGTGCGCGGCGAGCTTCCGAAGCTTTAGGGCGAATTAGTGTACCGATTGACATTGATGGGGTCGTTGAGGGGGGCAATCGGGCACTTGATTCTCTCGATCGGCTCAAGAAAGAGCTGTCATGGGCAACCGACCCACTGGGTATTGGCAAGCCTTTAGAACGGGACTTCTGCCTCTTTGCTCTGTTGATTTCTAACGTCCTTCAGGTGTTAGGCTTCAAGCGTAAATACGGTAGTCACTGGTATCGCATGAGCCTTTGTTTTGCTGAAAAAACTATGGCATTGTCTGGGAGATCTAATCCTCGAAGTTTAGTAACCCCGATCGGCATTGACATCCCCTCCCGTATCGATCGAATCTATCACCAATACCGACTTCCCATTCACCGTGACATCGCTGGCATTGACGATATGCAATGCGTGTCCGCCCATATCGATCGTGAAATCCGTTGTGAAGCGAGACGACGCATAGTCCCCCGGTGTTGCGACAATCTGCCTCCCTACGACGCTTCCCTTCCCGCCGAGCATGACTTGGTTTCCGAAAAAATCAACGAGTGCCATAATCCCGTTTTGGGCGAATAGTCCCGCCCCCAGTCGATCGCAGTGCCTCAAGCTGCCATCTTCGTCATGCAGGAGCTCGCACCCCGCGTCGTTGTGCAAGCGCATTGATTTCGCGCCCGCTATGTCCACATCTCCCTCTGTTCGCCGGGATTCATTGCCGTCCACGATCGAGTCGTAGTTCCCCTGAATTTCATTTTCTGCGTTCCCGATCGTGCTGGCGTAAGAATTCCCCAGCGTCGCCGTCATGCTGTCGCCGGGAATCGTTTGAGAATTGTCCGCGATCGGGCTAGATTGGTCGAAGGGTGGGTTTCGGAGGTTGGTCAAAACTCCAAGCCACACGCCATCGTGAGTGTTACCGCCAATGAAGCCGATCAGGACGGTGGAGCCGATCGGGGGAAGTGGGGGATCGGCAAACGGGGATAAATTGCATCGTTGCAGCCAGCCCGTATTTGTTGGCCCTAGATCGGGAATGAGAGCCTTGATGCAGCGTTGGGCGATTTGCCCCGGATCTGAAGGCTGATTGTCGGCGACAACCCCACGGTACAACCCGTACATTCGCCCCTCATGACGCATCGCTTCACGACTTCCTGTTGTTGAAGCGGCAAGAATCTTTAGTATGTCGGACACCATCACCCCTGCTAATCGTGCTGCCTCCCCAGTCTAACGCGCTCTATGCCGCCAAGACTGGATGAACTACGATAGAATCGCGTACAGTGTCAAAACTAAGCACATAAGCTTCTTCCCCGCTATCAATGCGGGGTTCTTTTTCTCTGGTATGTTGATGTTTTAATCAACTCGCGGAAGGTTTTTGTTTGTGGGGCGCATCGGCGGTTGATTTAATCCTCGCTCTTGCGTTCTTGAAATTCATTTGATTTTAGAAGCAAGATTCTTTCTCTTTTTTTTGCTTATAAGAGAAATATAATTAAATATTTTAAAGATATATAAGAATATAAGGGGATTTCAAAGCCTTGCGTGGCGGGCGTTTCGAGCGTCGGATGCGACATCCCTGACGAAATCCGCGACAAAATTTTCCGGTTTACGACAAATTTGTCGTAACTTTGACGGAATTGTCGAAATTGCGACAGAAATTTCCGACTCTCG
>JBOFTL010000049.1:0-2428 GCA_051652045.1 Microcoleus sp.
GAGCAGTTGTCGTTTCACAAAAACCTGCTTATACCTCAATGGTGCTAA
Organism: Microcoleus sp.; assembly: GCA_051652045.1. GTDB lineage: Bacteria > Cyanobacteriota > Cyanobacteriia > Cyanobacteriales > Microcoleaceae > Microcoleus. Next base: position 49 of record JBOFTL010000049.1, read on the forward strand.
GTTATCGGAATGAAATCATTTTCACCGATTGCAGTATTCGAGACTATTGGGATGAGCAAAACTCTCTGATGGTCGATCGCGATCTTAACGCTGCGATTAATCTCAAGAAACTGGGGTTGGGCATTTTCCCAAGTATAAAACGCCGTAGTGGGAATCTTTCTGTAGTAGGAACTATAGATAACAGTATCACGAAGGAAATTTTGCATACCCTTCATCGGGCTGCAAAGATGCCCGCGTCATAGCGTACTCGCTTGACGTGGGAGTATGTCACTTCGATAGTAACTACTTCGCTGCATGATGCAAATCGATGTGCCCCAACTCGCTAAGCTCGATCGGTATGATGAGCTTGTGGATATTACTTACGCTACAGAGAAGATTTTGCCGGCGCTTGACACTATCTCGGTAACTTCTGAAAGCAGCCGCTGCTGGTAGGGCAGAGGCTATATCTAGAACTGTTTCGGACGCTTCCATCGAACCGCTGGCCCGACAGCAGAACAGTCTTTTGGCTTGGTTCGATGGGGTGCGGGTACTGAAGGGGCCGGTCTGCGTATATTTGCCATTGGCCTAAGCCAATTGGCTTAGGTTATTTGGACATATTGCGGATGTCCGAGCTTTTACAGAAAAGATAACATTTGGTCAAGCAGCCGCAATAATACTTAAGTAGGTAAGTATAAAAAAAAACAGTTTATTGGCGGCGGGCGATCGAACCGAGTACGGCTCACACTCTCAAACGAGGAGAACAAGCAAATGTTGACTAGCATCGATGAACTCGCAGCAGGCGGTAGAGGACTCCAACTTATGTGGCAGATTGCAGACGATCTAAGTTATACCCGGACTGCGGACGATCGAAACTGTTTGTTCGTAAGTAAAAATTATGAAGCAGCATCTTCACTCGGACTGCAAAATAGGAAACAACCTAGCGATTTCAATGAATTAATGAAGTTGTTAAATCGGTGGGATTGGCTGGATGATGTAGAGCAACAAGAAGAGTTGGATGAGATTCCAGTTGCTAAAATCAGTTTGGAAGCCAATACGGATCTGCAATCTCTAAGTGAGGTTTTGAAGTGGTTCGATGGGTTGCAGTATTTATCAATTCCTGATGAAATTTGGTTGGAATGCCAGCTAGCTTTGGCTGAAGGTTTCACTAATGCAGTTCGCCACGCTCACAAATATCTGCCTAGTGAAACTCCTATTCAACTGGAAGTTAAAGTATTTAATGGATGCTTGGAAATCCGCATTTGGGATTGCGGCAAGCCTTTTGATCTTATGGCTAAACTTAATGAAATTACGGATGTCGATCGCCAACAATGTGCTGTTAGTGAAGATTTAAACACTGCTATTTTTGTGCAGAACAAATTGCAAAATATCTTCAGCGATCCTTGCTTGGTCATTGCTGGATAATCAGGTAAGCTTGAATAATTCCATGACTGAAATAGTTGAAAGCTTGCTTTCTAAAAAACGGTGTTTGGGTAAGTGTTACGGGTTGTTTCGCGGATTTGCGTGTTTTCTGACTCATGTCAAAGATCGCAAATAACTGGCTGGCACAGTTGAAATTTGCCAGAAGAAAAACGGTGTTTAGGGGATAGGTTACGGGTTGTTTTAGCAGTCGAGCTTCAATTTTAGCTTGATGCTGCGATTTTGGGTAAAAGCTGCCGGACTTGGGTGAGTTTCCGGCAGTTCGATCGAAACTATTTTAGATTTTGGATTTTGAATTTTAGATTGTTTTAGATTTAAAATTTGAAATTTGAGATTTGAAATATATGGGTGGGTAAGGTGCGCAGTGGGCACCCTACATTAGATATCGGTAAGGTGCGCAGTGGGCACCCTACATTAGATATAGCGGTTTACTGTGTTGACTAGCGAAAACGCTCGGGCCGATCGCACTTCTACTTCAACTTTATTAAATCGCTAACATCATTGTTGCGCTGCAAGAGTTTTTTGTATTTAATAATATCATCTAACGGCTGAACTAACATATCTAAACCCAAAAAATTCATTTTCCGGGCTTTGGATAAATCAGTATTCAATGGTAGCCGAATGCCGTCGCTGAAAATAAAAGCATCTTCGACTTGATTGATTTCAACGTCAATATCGTTGATGCGCAGTGCTAAAAACATTAAATCAAATTCTTCATCAACAAATCTTGACAGAGGGCGAACCGTGTATTTTTTAAATAACTCTGCAACTTCGGCGATGCGCGTTTGAGGAACTTCAATGTCAATGTCGTGCAGGGGCCATGTTGAACCGTAAATATTGCCTGCTAAGCCTCCCGTGATTTGATAGGGAATTTGGTGCGCGTCGAAGGTGAAAATCAGCAATTTTAAGGTTTTGAGGTGGTTTGCAGATATCATGTGCGGTATCGAGTTCGAGTTTCAAGGAG
>JBOFTL010000050.1:0-4432 GCA_051652045.1 Microcoleus sp.
GCCGCCCGCAGTGAAGTATAAGCTTCATCATGCCAGTAAACTTTGCGATCGAGCTGGAAAAACCTAAATCCGATACCTAATAAAATTAGGGCAATTAATAAGATGGACAACCATCGTTGGTTCGGGCGATCGGTCGCATTATTTCGCTCAGTTGTAGATGTCATAATTTACTCGATCTAGACAAAATAAATCGGGTGACTTGCAGAACTTGTGAGTTGCAGTAAAGTATTTAAAAGTGCGATCGACAGAGATCTTGTAAGATTTTCAAAAATCCTGTAGAGACTGTCAAGACAAGTCAAGAGGGGGCGATCTCATAATTAGGTTCTTCATGTTCGCTAAGATTTATCATGATAACCGACAATCTATAAAAACCCGCCCCAGCCCAACAGATAACTTCCATATCCCCATACCCCCAGACAAAAAACAAGTGCGATCGACCCCAAAATTGCATCCCAGGTTAAAATGTAGATGACGGTTGTTCGTGAGGTGGGGCGATTTTTTGAAATCGATCTGTTTCCATCATAAATGGTTGGGTTTCCCTGCCCCTACAAGTTCTATAATTTTTATCGATATTCTGTAGCAATGTCTCCAAAAACAAACCGCGATCTTATGACAGCAACAGTCAAGGAATTATTTACCTATCCAATTAAAGGACTGACACCGCAAGCAATGTCAGAATTCACCTTAACACGAGGACATGGAATTAAGGGCGATCGGGCTTTAGCTTTAATGTTTGCCGATCGCATTGAATCAACTCAAATCCCCCCGCAAAATCATCCTTGGACGAGCAAAAAAAATTTGGCAGTGCAAAACGATTGGCCGGCTTTAGCAGCCCTAGAATGCCATTACGAGCCGCAAACGAGCGTTTTAACAGTCAAACATCAAGGAATGGCGGTACTGGAAACAGAAACAAACACAGCAGCAGGGCGCGATCGTGCAGGTGCATTTTTCACAGAATATCTCAGTAAAATTCAACCGACAAAAGAAGCCAGACACCCGCAGCACGCGGAATTAAAATTAATTGGCGATAGCAGTGGCGAAACTCGCTATCCCGATCGCGAAGCAGTACATATTTCTTTAATCAGTCAAGCAACTTTAGACAATTTAACAGAAACAGCAGGTCAAAAAATAGACGTGCGGCGATTTCGTCCTAATATTGTATTGGATGGGATATCAGCTTGGTCGGAATTTGAGCTAGTAGGAAAACAGTTACAATTGGGTGAAGCCAGCATCGAAATTACAGCCAGAATCGGTCGCTGCGTCAACATAGAAGTGAATCCAGCAACGGGCGATCGAGATTTCCCCCTACTCAGTTTACTCCAACAACAATTCGGTCACGCACAAACCGGAGTTTTAGCCAAAATCACCAACAGTGGCAGTGTTAAAATCGGCGATATTTTAACTTCTTGAAAAATACACGCTTTCACGTCCGCTCAATTATCACTAATAAAAAAGGTTTGCAGTACGGACTTTAGTCCGTAATAAAGAGCGGACTGAAGTCCACACTACGAACCTTATGTACTTCATTGTGGATGTAATTTGCTGTAAATACAAGCGATCGATCGAACAAGATCGATCGCTGAAACTAGAGTCCCCAATTCCTTATTCCTCCTTCCTCCTTCCTCCTTCCTTTCTTCTTTCTTCTTTCTTCTTTCTTCTTTCTTCTTTCTTCTTTCTTCTTTCTTCTTTCTTCTTTCTTCTTTCTTCTTTCTGTCCTCCTTCCTTCCTTATTCCTTCTTCCTTATTCCTTCTTCCTTCTTCCTTCTTCCTTCTCCTATAATTCTTCCGAAAGCCTAACTTTATTACCGATCAACTTCAGAAAACTCATCCCAAAATGCTGGACTTCCAAAAAACTAGCATAAGCAGCAGAGGGTTTGTAAACCCTAAAAGTTCGCATAATACCTAAAGTCGCCGCACTTTCCAAGGGTCCCACAAAGCTAGTATCCCTGTCCAAAAAATAAGGTTGCTTAACCCAATGCGCCATCTGTTCTTGATTCAAAAAATAGCAGCCAGAATGGGGATTCAAACTTCTTTCAAAAGCGATCGGTTGTTCCATAATTTTCCCGAATAACCGTCGCTGTTCCTCAACATTTTGAAATTTTGCAGTAGCATATTGCACCAAATCGCCGTCGATATACGCCTTAAATACAGGTCCTTGAGGCGATACTTCGTAGCGGTTGGGTTGCAGTAAATTACCGCTACCTCCGTGATTCGTAAACCAATTTAACTTGCGAAAAAACCACGGATCGTGCAGGATTAAATCGTCTTCCAGATAACAAAAATAATCATATTTGTCAAGACACGCGCGCAAAACAGCCTGACATTCAAACCCCAACAACATCGGTTCGACTTTTGTAGCGTGGTGCATAAAAGACTTGGGACGCAGCGGCAGTTGAGGCAATAAATGATAGCCTTGAGTCGTGCAAATAACAATATCAATTTCGCAACTTTGCTCTTGATTTGCCGGGATAGTTGCGCATTCACCAATGTGAATCATGCACTGAGATTTGCCGTACAAAGCTTGCAGCGAAGTCACGCAAGCTGTTAAACCAGTCACTCTCGGTTGCGGGTCATTGCGTTGGGAAGCGTGTTTCCCGTCACCGTTGGGATTAAAAAAGTGAGCAATTGTAAATAGAATTCGCATTGTGTGAATTAACAATTAATAAGTAAACAATAAAACAGAGCGATCGTACCATCTTAGTCCGCGCAGGCGGACTTCGTTCGTATAGCCCCGAATTCCATTCGGCGGGCTATTCGGCGGATCTATTTTAGTCCGCGCAGGCGGACTTAGTTCGTGTAGCCCCGAATTCCATTCGGCGGGCTATTCCTATTCCATTCGGGGGGCTATTCGGCGGGCTATTCGGCGGGCTATTCGGCGGGCTATTCTCATAAATCTTACTACATTCATTCACTAAATAACTCAGGCAACCTCTCGCGCAATTCTGCATTCAATCGCGGTAACTCATCCCGCATTTGCAAGTACCAATTGCGGCGCTGCTTGTAGTGCAAACACAGCAAGCGATTCTCGCGCACCCATTCGTAAGCATTCGCAGCTATTTGCCGCCGCGTTTGAGTCTCAAAAATTAACAATTTTAGCTTGGTTTCAAACTCTTTTATCGATCGATAAATTAACCCGGTTTTCCCCTCCACAATCGATTGTTCGTACACCGTAGGACTTGCCAGCACCGTCACTCCCCGTGCCGCGCATTCGATGAATTTTAAATCCGATTTCATTTCGTTAATCTGGTTGGGAATTAGCGGCAGCAAAGCGATATCGCAACCGTACATAATTTCTTGATACCGTTCGTAACTGCAAAAAGGTTCAAATTCTTTATGCTGGGTTTCTAAGGACTCAAAAAACAGTCGATCGTGAATTACTTTAAATTTAACTCTGTGCGAATGCGCTGCTATAATTCGGTTGAGAGAATCCATTACGGGCTGCCAATCTTTTTCGCGATTTAAAGCCCCAAAAAAAACGGTAACAGCATCTTCCGAGTAAGTTCGCGGCGGCGGTAAATAAGCTAATTGATTGGCAAATACTGCCACATTTGGATTGTACTGACGCAAAACTTTGGCTAGCGGTTCCGTAGAAGTTTGCACGCAGTGACAGCCGCGATAACTGAGATAATTATTGTCGGCATATTCGCGGCGGCGCACGGGATTGTCGTCAATTTCAGCAACTATTAAATAATCTTGTTGCAGCAGCTCTTTAAGTTTCGGAATGTAGGTAGGATAGTGCATGATGGTGCGCTGCCAAATAAACACTTTTTCTTCTCCCGGTAAAGGAGGAATTAATTCTGCTGATTTAACTGCCGATGCTGCACGCACTCCGGGAATTGTAGCGCTAAATTTGTCCGGTTCCAAAACTCGCACCCGATCGCATCCTGTAGGGGCCATAATTATTGTTTGAATTAGCAACCTGGGCGGCGGTTCGGGAGATTTAGTTGCCCGCACTACATAATACTCCGCACCAGTTTCTGTAGCAAAATTTATCGTTTCTAATTCTAACGCTTTGACCATTGGATGCAGCAATTGCTGGAAGCGGGCAAAATGTTCGGTGTGGTGTCCTTTTCCTTGCAATTCGTAAACCTGCAATTGAGCGCGATCGAATAACGATTTAATGCTTTCTAAGGTAAACCAATGCTGCATTTTTTCTTCGGGATTTTCCCACTGTCCCCGCAACAAATTGACGATACGCCGCCAGTGTTGGACGTTAGGAATTGTTGCCAAAATTTGCCCGTGGGAATTCAACAATTCGCTGTATTTTTCGATCGCCCGCCAAGGGTTGTTAAGATAGGGTAGCAAATTGCCGAAAACCAAGCAATCCGCTGTTTTTGGGGCGATGTCGAAACTGGCAATATCCGTTGTTTCAATATCCGCGATCGCTACCCAGTTTAGCCGATCGACCGCAATTTTTGCTTTTTCCCGATCT
>JBOFTL010000051.1:0-3449 GCA_051652045.1 Microcoleus sp.
ATATCCCCAAAGGTTTTCCAAGGGCTGTACGCCGTCCAGATGTGGAAGCCGGGGTGATCTCCGTCGGGGTTGGTCGCTCGCCACTCACCCCGTTCAAGCATCCACTTTTTGAGAGAGTTAGGGATTTTGCCCTCACAGGACTCGCATTGATAAACCGCGTCCTTAGGATCTAACTCATACTCAGTCCACTTAATTCGGCCCCATTCTAGGTGTTGATAATGCTGGCAGTGGGGGCATGGGACAAAGTAACGCCGCTGGTCTGACCGCAACCAGTCCATCTCAATCCGAGATGCCCCGGCTATTGTAGGGGTTGAGGTCTTGACTATTTTGCGGTTCCAAAACGTGGTTGTTCTGGCTTCAACCAAAGTCAGGGGGTCTCCCTCGGTTCCCGCACTAAGGGGATATCGATCAATTTCGTCGGCCAGCACAACTCGAATCGGTCGAGACGCCAACCCGCTGGGAGAGTTGGCTCCCACAATGGCGATCGCGCCGCCGGGGAACTGTTTGTGCAGAATGGTGTTATTGCTGTTCCGGCCTTTGGGGTCTTTGATTAGCCCCCGGAGAACAGGGCTATCTCGGACCATCGTCGAGAGCCTATCCTTTGACCAAGTTTGCGCCATTTCAAGCGTAGGTTGAAGGTTCAGGATCGGACAAGGATCCTGATGCATGAAGTATCCAACAGTGTTAGAACAGCACTCTGAATTATGGGTAGGGACAAGCTTTTCCCCTGCCAAAAACAAATGATCTTCAGCCTCAACCAAGATGCATTTTGTTGGCCTAGACTCGACCGGGATAATGTCCGTAATCCACCGAGTGAACGTCTGAGAAGACCTAGAAGTCTTGTCGGGCTGCCTGATAAGCTTCCGTGGCAATCTAAACACAGGGAAATCCTTATAACACAGGAAAGAAAACCTGTACGAAAGCTTTCCAAGCCTGGTTTCCCCAAGGTAAGCAAAAGATGGGATAAACTCATTTACCGTAAATTTTATTCCCAACCCAGAGAGCAGTTCGCAGAAACCTTTCTTTATCCCTAGGCAAGAGGTCGAGAACTCGCACCGACCCCTTTTAGTTATGTGCCCGTCTGTGTCCATAAGCCCCTGCAAGAGTGCCGTCCTTTGGGCAACGGAACCTTTCAGGTATTCCTCTGGGATGTGTTTATTCTTAAAAACCCCCAGCTTGGTTAGCTGTCTCATAAAAGTGTTACGACCATTCCCGTAACACACTTTTAGAGTAAATGACGATTCTTCCTTGTTGGGGGAAACGGAGTACCCATTTTCCTCGAAGTAAGGCTTGTATTCCAGTCCATCCCCCTCCGTGCAATGGATGGTAGCCGAAATGCCATGCCCGTCCCCTAGCCATATTCCCAGGAGGTATGGGTCCACCAAAAGGGATGAGTCTTCCCCTCGGATAGGATTTTGCATCGGGATTGAGTAGCGGTTCCTGACTTTATCCCCGCCGCTTGGAGCCTTGAAGTTTAGGCTCATCTCTTTTGTCGAAAGTGTTTTTGTCCCTTTGGCTAAAACATCTACTGTCCAAAGATGATCTGCATCAGCAACGATTTCGGACTCATCCGAGAACCTAACCAAAAAACAGGCATGGTCATAAAAGACGTTGGAAACCCCCTTAACCAAAGTAGGTCTTCCGTCAAAGCCAAAAACAAAATCTCCAGGGAAGATTTCTCCCATTGTTTTCCACCCATCGCAAGTAAGGATAGGCGTGGCGACATCAAGGGCTTTACCCACCTGACTGGAACTCATGAACGTTACTTCGCTATTTCTCGGATCCGAAATAGCGTCCATAATCCCCACGAGGTAAGGCGTCGTGGAATTTTTCCACCGCCCCGGTTTAGAACTGGACTCAGGCGACAAATACCGATACCGTTCTGCCCACTCCGACATTTTAAGGTCAGGCGGTGGTCTCCAGAACAGCGCCGTCTGGATTATCAAAGTTGCTGGCGAACTCAGCCGCATCGTCACAAAGTTCCTCTAGAGCTTCATCAATCTCTCTCTTAAGCATTTCCCGAACCAAAATCGGGTCATCCACTCCTGCAAGCCCATCCGCAATCCCAGACGGGAGCGCCAACAGTTTGGCTCGACAGGCTTGAATATATCCAACCCAAACCCCAATGACCTCGGTTTTGAGCACGTATTCTTTTTCTACAATAGAGCGCTGCCAATGGATTCGCTCAACCTGTGCCCGGCTTAAATCAGTCTTGGCTATTATTTCGGCTTCTTTAATCTCACCCCCACCAAACTTATATTTAGCAAGGGTAAATTGAATTAGCTCGCTTAGGTCGTATTTTCCCCCGCCCCGGTCCTTTGGAAAATCGTGGGCCGATAACTTCCACTCCCTTAGGGTCCGCTCAGCGGGGGTTCTTCCACAAAGCGTCGAGAATTCCAACAGGGTTACAGATTCTCGCATTTCTTCAGTAACTCTTGTTCATGTTTTTTGAAGAACGCGATCGCCTCGGGCACGTTCTCCCAAGCAACAAGGGCCGAATCCCAGCCATCGGAAATCTTGACCCCGGTTCTGAGGATTTGAATCTCGAATTCAGGTTCAGGGGGTAGCTCTAAGCTTTCCTCCGTCTCTGGATGGGGGCAATAAGTTGCCACAATCGTTCCCGGCTTGGGGACATATTCTGATGCCAAACCCACCGAAAGGGTGGGAATATTCCCACCCTTTGGTGAAACCTCAACCACCTTTTCGTGCCCCTGCTGCACATAGGCCCGTGCCTCAATCTCGTTCGGAACCAAGACTTCCTGCCTAATTTTTTCTACAAAATGGTTACTCACTGAGCACCTACGGGCAATTTCCCGACTTGACCACCTTCCCCACTCCTCATCCGCCAACAAGACCGACACGGCCCGTCGTTTGTCTGCGTTAGACCGGGGAAGCCCATGAGTGGAGTTGACGCTGACACTACACAGAATGGCGTCTCTCAAGGATCCATGAATTACGTCAGCATTAATGGGTTTATCCTGCCCAAACGCCGTCATGTGGGCTGCGAACCGATGGAACCCGTCCACCAAATAGTAGTCCTTCCCGTCGAAAAATAGCTCAATAGCCGGGAACTCAACCCCCTCTTGCATCTTGGCGGCATAGTCGGAGATGGTGGCGCTGTCCAGTTTTACCCTGGATTGCGTTTCTGGCAGGTCGTTGATAATTTTTGGCTCTATCAACACTATTTATATGCTCCCCTCCTGAGGTTGACTTGATTAGCACAGCGCAACGAGCAATGGTGCATCGCGGCGATCGCCCTAAACCCACAGCCATATTGCTGATACCGCCTGCGTAACACCTCAGCCTCGTGAGACTGAAATTTCGGATCGCGGCGGTACGGCTCACGCTTCCTGATCGTGCGAGACGCGGTCTCCGTGTAACCGAAGGCCGCGTCTACTGGAATTTTCCTGAATTGTTGGAAATAAGACTCATCGTATGCTGCCACGGCT
>JBOFTL010000052.1:0-6925 GCA_051652045.1 Microcoleus sp.
AGCGTTTCTCCCATTCATATAGAATACTTGAAAAATATGGGAGTTGCAGCTTCCATGTCAATATCGCTCATCAAAGATCGGGAACTTTGGGGTTTGATTGCCTGCCACAATTATACACCAAAATACCTCAACTATGAAACCCGCGCTGCCTGCGAATTGATCGGGCAAGTAATGTCTTTAGAACTGCAATCGAAAGAAGGAAACGAAGACTCCGACTACAAATTACAGCTTAAATCGATTCAAACCAAAATTATTGAAGATATATCCACATCTGAAAAATTGTCAGAAGTGTTAGTTAAATGTCGGCAAAACTTACTGGATGCAGTTAGCGCCCCAGGAGCAATCATTGTCTTCGGGCAGGAACAGTATAAATTCGGTAAAACGCCCCAGCAAGAAGCACTTCAAGCGTTAATAGATTGGGTAGTTAACCTAAAACAAGAAATATTTTATACAGATTCGATCGCCAAACACTATCCAGAAGCTGAGGAATTTAAAGACACAGCGAGCGGCTGTTTGGCCTTAGAAATCTCAGCAGCACATAAAATCTATGTTTTGTGGTTTCGCCCGGAAGTTATTACAACTGTAAATTGGGCGGGAGAACCCAAAAAACAGCTAGAAGTAGCTGAAGATGGCAGCGAAATACTATCTCCCAGAAAATCTTTCGATTTATGGAAAGAAATAGTTACTTGCAAATCGCTGCCCTGGAAAAAATGCGAAATTGATGCCGCACTAGAACTAAAAAAAGCAATGGTTAATATCGTGCTGCGTCAAGCGGAGAAACTCAAAAAATTAAATATAGCATTGGAACTTTCAGCAGCCAGAGAGCGCGAAAAAGCGACACATTTAGAAACAGCAATGTCCGAACTGAAACGAGCGCAAACGCAACTGGTACAAAGCGAGAGAATGTCGAGTTTGGGACAATTGGTGACAGCAGTAGTTCATGAAATCAACAATCCGATTAACTTCATAGACGGGAATCTCGGTTACGCTAACGAATACAGTAAAAAACTGATCGATCTGCTGCTGCTTTACCAGCAACAATATCCCTCAGCCGTGCCAGAAACTCAAGCCGAAATAGACGCAGAAGAATTAGAGTTTCTAGTTGAAGACTTGCCGAAATTACTGAGTTCGATGAAAGTAGGAGCAAAGCGCATCCGCGAGATAGTTCAGTCGCTGCGAAACTTCTCTAGAATTGAAGAAGCCGATCTAAAACCAGTGAACATACATGACGGACTGGAAAGCGCTTTGATGATTTTAAGCTACCGACTGAAGTCAAAGCCCGATCGCCCGCTAATTCACTTAATTAAAGAATACGGAGATTTGCCCGCGATCGAGTGCTATCCAGTCGATATGAACCAAGTATTTATGAACCTGCTGACAAATGCAATTGATGCCCTAGAAGAAGCATTTGCCAGCAACAGTTTGTTAACGCATCGTGCTACTGCATCAGCCTCGGTAAATACCGGACAAATTAGAATTAAAACAGCAATTTGTCCCGGAGGAAAAAGTGTAGAGATTCGCATTGCTGATAGTGGTAAAGGAATGACAGAAGCCTTACGAGAAAAAATATTCGAGCCGTTTTTTACTACAAAACCTGCTACCAAAAATGTGGGATTGGGTTTGGCGATCGCGCGCGAAATTGTAGTGGAAAAACATGGAGGAAAACTAACTTGTATTTCGGCAGTTGGCAAGGGAACAGAGTCGATAGTTGAGATTCCTTTAAGCCAAACAGAGCGCAAACACAGCGAGTCAGCAAAAGAAAAAAGAGTCGATCGTTGATAGTTGATAGTTGTAGTGCGAGCGTCCCCGCTCGCGATCGATTGATAGTTGAGAGTTGTAGTGCGAGCGTCCCCGCTCGCGATCGATTGATAGTCGATAGTTATAGTGCGAGCGTCCCCGCTCGCGATCGATTGATAGTCGATAGTTGGTAGGGGCGGTGCCCCCGTGCCCGCCCTGATAGTTGATAGTTGATAGTCGATCGTGAGGTTTTTAGACAGCCGATCGCCGATAGTTTACTTGGGATACTTGACAATTAGATCTTTATATGAATTACGCGGGTACTTTAGATGTAGGGTGCGCGCCTAATTGACTTAGCATTATCAATTCCTGCACCAAATCCAATTGAAAAATGCTATAGTAATCGATATATCGCGATAGCAACTGCCACATCAGTATTAACATAAAAACCTCATGAATAAGCAGACAAACCCGCCAGAATAAATAATAATGTGATTTCCGGACTGCGAACTGTCAACTGTCAACTGTCAATTTCTCTAAGTAGACTCGAGCAAATTCTGAGGACGCGATCGTGACTGAACAAAACACCGCACAATGGGATGCCGGCAGATTTGTCAAAACATTGGCTTACTTCGGCGTCATTCCCTTCATCGGCAGTATTAGCTGGCTGCAACAACTTTTTAGCAGCAGTAGCAATAAGCAAGCAACACCCAAACTCGTACTTGTAGCAGGTGCCACTGGTGGCGTCGGGAAGCGAGTTGTCAAACGCCTGCAACAGCAGGGATATCGAGTCCGCTGTCTCGTAAGAGATACTAAACGAGCTAAAGAAATGCTCGGTCAAACTGTTGAATTAGTCGAAGGCGATATCACTTTACCGGGAACGCTGACACCGCTAGTTACTAACAATATAGCAGCAGTTATTTGCTGCACCGGCACCAAAGTTCAACCTGTAGAAGGCGACACCCCAACTCGCGAAAAATACTATCAAGGCATCAAGTTTTATATGCCGGAAGTAGTCGATGTGCCAGAAATAGTCGAATATCAAGGTATCAACAATTTAGTGCAAGCCGTGCGCGGCCAGCTAATTCGATCGAGCGAAACCACAATTTTTGACTTCACCAAACCCAGCCAAGATTTAACAGAAACCTGGGGAGCTCTCGACGATATCGTAATGGGAGGCACCAGCGAAAGTTCGCTCCGACTTACAGACAGCACGGCCTTATTTACTGGCAATGTTTCTGTTGCAAATTCCGGCGGCTTCGTTTCAACGCGCACCCGCAACTTCGATGCTCCCTTGAATCTTACAGGATTTAGCGGCATCGAACTGCGCGTTAAAGGCGACGGTAAGCGCTACAAATTCATTATCCGCAGCGATGGGAAATGGGACAGCATCGGTTATTGCTATTCCTTCGATACGGTTTACAACATTTGGATGACCGTGCGGATTCCCTTTGATGAATTAATTCCCGTATTCCGCGCCAAAACTGTCAAAGATTGTCCCAAATTAGACACTAGCAACATTACTTCCTTGCAGTTGATGCTGAGTAAATTTGAATATGACGGCGCGCTGAATCCGAAATTTTCACCCGGTAATTTTCAATTGCAATTAGAATCAATTTCAGCTTACGGCGGACAAGTTTTGCCGAAGTTTGTCATGGTAAGTTCCGCTGGAGTCACCCGCCCCGGTCGGCCCGGAATTAATTTAGATGAAGAACCGCCAGCAGTAAGAATGAACGATATGTTGGGAGGAATTTTGACTTGGAAATTAAAAGGAGAAGATTGCGTTCGATCGAGCGGCATTCCTTATACTATTGTCAGACCTTGCGCCTTGACTGAAGAACCGGGAGGGAAAGCTTTAATCTTAGATAAAGGCGACAATATTAAAGGCAAAGTCAGCCGCGAAGATATTGCCGAATTGTGCGTGCGAGCCTTGGAAGATCCGCTAGCTTGCAACGAAACTTTTGAAGTGAAAGAAGGAGAAAAAGATCGCGCGCCTGGGGATTGGCAAGGTTTGTTTTCCAGTCTGAAATCAACTTCGCTGGTATCCTAACTTTGACCTTCGCTATAAATTAAGGTTCGTAGTAAGGACTTCAGTCCTTTTTTTGATGACTTTTGTCCTCGCTACAAACCATTTTTATACCAATTTTAAAAAATAATACAACAGTATTCTTATCCCCCCCCCCGCCCTGGCTAGGGCAGGGAGGTTTTATTGTCAGGATAGGAAATCTCAAACTACCAAAATTATCGCTCAAAAGTTGGTTCGCGTCTGGGTCAAGGTACGTAGTTGCGATGAAAGCGCTCTTTCCCGATCTAAGCTAAGAGCGCTAAAGCGCAACTACATACCTAATTTATTTTACGACAATAAAACCACCCTGCCCCCCGCAATGCAGCGGGGGGTTAGGGGGGTCAAAGAGTGTTGCACGATCGTAGAGAAATGGTATTACAACTCATCTGGGTTAATGTTCATTGCTCTGAGTATATCTGCCAATCGATCGGCTCGTGCCCTTTCAGATTCCGCTCGTTCTCTTTCAGATTCCGCTCGCTGACTTTCAGATTCCGCTCGCTGCCTTTGGAATTCTTCAGGAGTCAGAACTAAATCGCCATTAACATCATACCAACGCAGCCACAGCCTCGAACAACCTTGGTACAAGCCAACCCACAAACCGATGCTCAATTCTAATTCGGGTATCCAGAATTTACCACCTGTTAAAACTTGCTCGCGGTAGCGGTTGCGAACTAAGCGAAACACTCTCAATTGATTAGTGTGTTTGCTAAAAATAATGTAGTAGGGAATTTTCAAGATTCGCTCGTAAACCTGCCATTTTGTCGGCGGTTTATTGGGTTCTGAATAAGTAAATCCTAAATCTTCTGCTTCGGTACTGTCTGACAGAAATTCCGCGACAATTAGAGGAATTACTTGTTCGTCCCAAACTACGTAACTCATGCGCAAATCCCGCTCGCGGTACAGTTGGGGAACGCCCAAAACTATAAACCAATCGGGTTTTTTGTACCAATTAGGGTGGTTGGGATCGTAATATAAATTGAGGTCGCTAGCGATTAAGGCGCGATCGAGCGGGTGATTCGGGGGGATGCAGCTATCGGAAGTTAGTTGCGCTTGCACTCGGTGAAATACGTCCAAACCGGGCTCCTCTGGATCTTCACTGGGTAAATCGTACATCGTCGGGAGCACTTTTGTGAGAGGGTGCTGCGAATCGTGTTGGTATGCAGTCATAAAATTACCCGGCGAGATGTTAAGGAGCTTCAGGCGCTGTGGTAATTGCATTATAGCGCGACGCAATCTATTGCAGTCTCTTTCTGCAATTCTGATTCTATTATTGATAGTGTAGTTTTAATGGTGTAGTGTTAACTAACATGGCACTCCGAGATCATTTTCGCCCGCCTCTAAGTACCAGACGACACTGGCACAGTTTTCACAATGCCTGGTCAACCTATATTGCTGATGATTTGAACCAATCTCTTCCTGAAGGCTACTTTGCTGAACCAAGCGCTCAATTTGGCATTGAAATTGATGTTGCTGCTTTCAGCGAACAAATACCAGTTAATCCAAAGCATCAAACATCTGAAATGCTGGAATGGCAGCCAAGTTCGCCGACGGCAACGGTGCCACTTCAACTCACCACAGATGCGATCGAGGTGCAAATTTTTAGTACCGAAGCAGGACCGACGCTAGTTGGGGCTATTGAGTTAATTAGTCCGGCGAATAAAGACCGTCCGGGGCAGCGATCGGCGTTTGCTTCTAAATGTCAAACTTACCTGACTCAAGGCATTGGAATAATTATAGTCGATCTCGTCACCACACTTTCTGCAAACTTGCACGACGAGTTAATGAATCGCTTGAATTTAGATATTGAACCTCTAGATGCACGATTGTACGCCGTTGCTTATCAAGTTAGTGAAAAAAATGGCAGTTCTCATCTTACTTTTTGGCAAGAAACGCTAACGATTGGAGGCAATCTTCCTATACTGCCTCTGTTTTTAAAAGGTGGGCTTTATTTGCCTATTCATCTGGAAATGACCTACGAATATACTTGTGTTCGGCAACGAATTCCTGAATTAAATGAATAATCAATTGTCATAACCTGCTGATATTTTTATTGTCAATTATAGCATTAACATATATTGCGGTCGATCGACTGACGGTATCTAAAATTTCAAATTTAAAATCGATTAATTTCTATGATTGTTAGCATAGCGAATTCTCGCTCCAGCCCATTGAAGTTTTTCCCTCAAAGTGCCGTAATAAGAATAGTTTTCCCGCAAAATGATAAATTTAGCATCGCAATCTGCCATTCGCACATCTACGCGCTGCCCCGGCCAAATAGCAGTACCTAAAACGCCGTCAGTCCAAAGTTTGGTACTGAGATCGTAATCTGCTAAAGGCCAAATGCTGACAACAGAACCGGCGGGCAAAACTACCGGGCGGCTGGACAAACTTAAAGGACAAATTGGAGTAACCGCGATCGCATCCATGCCGGGATGAACGATCGGTCCGTTAGCAGATGCAGTGTAGCAAGTCGAACCAGTAGGAGTTGCCACAATTAAACCGTCGCCTTGATATTGATCGACTACTTCGCCATCAACTTCCATCTCTAGAATACAAGTCGGCATTCGATCGGCTGAAGCGGGTTTAACGCACATTTCATTGAGTGCTAAAAACCGTTCGCTTTCCGGTTCGAGATTGGTTCTGTTTCCTGCAAAAATTGCCGCTTGCAACATCATCCGTTTTTGCACTGCATACCTGTCTTCAGCAAGTCGATCCCAAATTTCTTCCGTATCTTGGAAATCCTCAAAAGATTCAGTCAAAAAACCGAGATGGCCTCCCACATTGGCGGCTAAAATCGGAATCCCGTCAGCCGCTAAATTGCGTGCTGCTGCGAGGGCGGTACCGTCACCTCCGAGGACTATAGCAAGATCTATAGGTAGATTGCTGGATGCTAAAAATACCGGATAGGGGTTATCTTTTGGGCCCGATGGCCCCATTAAAACTTGGCAACCGCGACTTTCTAACTGTCGGGCACATTGTTCGGCCCACCGCTGGCTGAAGGGATCTCTGGCTTTGTGGGCGATAATTACTTGTTTTAGTTGCACGATTAATCGATTTGAGATTTGGGATTTGATACTTTAGTATTTTAGCTAGTTCGGCCCGAATCCCACGCGCGAGATCGTT